>JADFVK010000163.1 GCA_015222495.1 Pseudomonadota bacterium | reverse complement strand
ATTTCTTTAATTATTTTTTTCCAGTTATCAGAATCATTCATGGATTGACCAGTGAGATATTTTTCAGTGGCTTCTGCTAAAAGGCTATTAAACGGTGCTGCAACAATATTAGCTATAATTGAAAAGGTAAAAAAGATAAAAACTAATAACGCCATTCCAAAAATCAGATATAGTATCGGTTTGATATAATCAACAATTGCAGCTACCCAGGACCATAAGTTTGATGTATCAAGTACACGATCCATATATTCGCCAAAATAGGCAAAGCCAAAATAGATACCAATGGAAAAGAACAAAATATTTATCATTAGAGGTATGATGACAAATGACTTGATTCCTGGTTTAAGTAGTAGTGGTAATGCTTTGAAAAGATAAGAAATCCCATTAATTGGATTGTTTGATTGTTGCATCGATTTTCCTTTGTATAAAAAACTCACTAGGGGAGTTGAACCAGGATTGGTGCAGTCCAGTTATCTGCCTGATGCTCGGCAATCACAGTGGTATAAATTCCGCCACGCACATAAAATTCTGCGGTGACTCGCATAAACCTGGGGGCAGTTGCCTTAACTAAATCAGAAAGCATATCATTAGTGACTTTTTCATGAAATGCACCTTCTTCTCGAAAAGACCACATATACATTTTAAGTGATTTCAACTCTACACAGAGCTTGTCTGCGATATATTCGATATGAATAGTGGCAAAGTCTGGCTGACCGGTTTTTGGGCAAAGACAGGTAAACTCAGGTATTTTAATACGAATGGTAAAATCACGCTCTGATGATGGATTATCAAAACACTCAAGCTCTTTAGACGGTGAACTGGACATAAAATTTATTTCCTATGATAAATTATAAAATTTATGCGATTTTACACTATTTAACACTGAGGTGGAAAAATGTTTAGAAGCTTAATCACTATTTTATCAATCATAGCTAGATTGATATGAATTGATTAGGTAAAATAGATCGTTTCTTTTTTCCATAATCTCAAAATACAGAACTGAATGCGTCTAAGTAAAATCAAATTAGCCGGTTTTAAATCATTTGTTGATCCAACTACACTCTCATTTCCTAGTGATCTGGTGAGTATTCTAGGGCCTAATGGTTGTGGTAAATCCAATACGATTGATGCAGTGCGCTGGGTATTAGGGGAAAGTTCTGCAAAAAATCTGCGTGGTGAATCCATGACAGATGTGATTTTTAATGGTTCTTCTGGTCGTAAACCCGTAGGACAATGTACTGTCGAGCTCATTTTTGATAACTCTAAGGGCATTCTTACTGGAGAATATGCGCAATATAGTGAAATTTCAGTTAAACGCAGCATCAATCGTGATGCTAAATCACAATATTCTCTGAACAATGTACGTTGTCGACGACGTGATGTAACGGATCTTTTTCTGGGTACTGGATTAGGCCCCAGAAGTTATTCCATTATTGAGCAGGGTATGATTTCACGATTGATCGAATCTAAACCTGAAGAATTGCGTGTTTATATTGAAGAAGCTGCTGGTATTTCCAAATATAAAGAACGAAGAAGAGAAACCGAAAATCGGATCCGTCATACCAGAGAAAACCTTGAACGCCTGGACGATATCAGACTCGAACTGGATAAACAACTGGCTCACCTACAACGTCAGGCCAGAACTGCAGAAAAATATACCGAATTAAAAAAGCAGGAACGCCTTGTTAAAGCACAGTTACAAGCCATTAAATGGAATGTTATTGATAAGAAAACACAACAATCTGATGGCCAAATTAGTGAAAAAGAAATTGCCCTTGAACAACTTATTGCTGAACTTCGTGCTAAAGAAGCAGGAATAGAAGAAACCAGAGAATTACATATTGATGCCAATGAATCATTTAATACCATTCAGGGACATTTTTATCAGGTAGGTTCAGATATTGCTCGTGTAGAACAGGCTATTAGTCATACCAAAGAAAAATCTAAACAACACCAGGAAGATCTGGAACAGGCTGAGCAATCTTATAAAAATACTAAAAATCACTTATTAGAAGATGAAGATAAATTAGAATCACTTAATCATCAATTGGCAGACATTGAACCCGAGTTTGAACAAATCAAAGAAATAGAAGAGCAATCTGCACAAACACTGCTGGATTGTGAAGCTTCTATGCAGGACTGGCAATTACGTTGGGATGAATTTAACCAACAGGCACAAGAGCCCACCCAAACTGCTCAAATTGAACGCACTAAAATAAGTCAGTTAGAACAAAATATTGCCCGCCTGGAAACTCGTATTGATAAGTTACAGCTTGAACAACAGCAATTTTCAACAACATCTTTGCAAGAATCTCTCACAACACTTAATGTAGAAATAAATGAGTCTGAACAAATCACTGCTGATCTGCAAAGCCAACTTGATCGAGAACGAGAATCAATTCAAAATTTACGTGATGAAAATCATCATAAAAATAATCTATTAGATAAGCAACGCAGTGAATTACAAGCCAATAAGGGCAGAAAAGCCTCTTTAGAAGCCTTGCAGCAAGCGGCATTAGGAAAAAATGATAAGTCATTAAGGCATTGGATGGAAAATCAACAGATTGTTGATAATCCCCGTATTGCTGAACAGATCAGTGTTAAGGAAGATTGGGATCAGGCTGTTGAATGTGTTTTAGGTGATTATTTAGAGGCTAGTTGTATTGAGCAAATTGATAATTTTTCTACATCGCTTGAAGAACTTACAAAATCAAATCTCATCTTGATTGAAACATCACCATTGCAATGTCAGGTTATAGCAGATAACTCAGCTATTAATTTATCCTTATTAGAAAGCTTTGTAATAGGGGAAACAGCTTTATTACAAGCCTGTTTGAATGGTGTTTATGCGGTTGATGATATTACTACCGCCTTATCTCATAGAAAAAACTTACAACTACATCAATCTATTATTACTAAAGATGGCATATGGTTTGGTCCTAACTGGTTACGGGTGCTTAAAGACTCAGATCAAAAAGGTGGGGTTCTGGTTAGAGAGCAGGAAATCAATAATCTTAATGAAAACCTCGAACAGGTTCAAAAGCAGGTTGATGGCCTTGAAGTTGAGATAGAGGAAGGTAGGATTAATTTACGTGAACTTGAACATAATCGCGAAAACCTGCAAACAGAATATAATTTACAAAATAGAAAATTATCAGATTTACGCTCACAAACTAGTAATAAGCAATCACGCCTTGAACAAATGAATCAACGTGAAACACGTCTGCATAATGATATTTCTGATATTATGCAGCAGATAGAAGAAGAAAAAATTATTATCGAAGAGTCAACGGAGCGTCTGCATAGTGCTTTGGAGATGATTGAAGAATACAGCTTACTACGGGAAGAATTAACTCAGGAGCGTGAAACTCATCGCGAACAATTAGAAGAAATACGCATTAAGGCTAGAGAAGATCGGGAACATAGTCATTCTCTTGAAATTCAACTGCGTGGGCTTAAAACTGAGTTAAGTTCCATTGAGCAGGGAATGTCACGTCTGAAGGGGCAACTAGAGCAGGTGAGTTTAAGACGTCAAAGCCTGTTGAATCAGCTTGAAAGTAATGATGATCCGGTACAGCAGCTTAATGATGAATTAGAAGAACATTTAGAATCACGTATTCAGGTGGAAGAGCAATTAATCAATGCACGCCAGACAGTTGAAGAGCTGGATCAAAGTTTACGTGAGTTTGATCAAAAAAGAGCACAAATTGAACAGAATTTACAGGTATTACGTTCAGAATTAGAGACACTTCGTATTAGTTCTCAGGAACTCATTGTACGTCGTGAAACCCTGAAAGAACAAATTGACGAATCAGGTTTTTCGTTGGAAGAATTGTTTATTGCTATTCCACAGGAAGCCAGTGAAACTTTGTGGCGTTCACAAGTCGAAGAACTTACCCAAAAAGTTCATCGATTGGGCACCATTAATCTGGCTGCTATTGATGAATATAAAGAAAAGTCTGAACGTAAAAGTCATCTGGATGCACAAAATGATGACCTGATTAAAGCACTTGATACTCTGGAAGGGGCGATAGCCAAAATTGATAGAGAAACCCGTACCCGTTTTAGAGAAACCTTTGATAAAATTAATTCCGGTGTGCAGCGTTTATTTCCAAAATTATTTGGTGGTGGTCATGCCTATCTGGATCTAACCGGAGATGATTTACTCAATACTGGTGTGACGATTATGGCTCGCCCTCCGGGTAAAAGAAATAGTACAATTCACCTCTTATCAGGTGGTGAAAAAGCAATGACTGCAGTATCATTAGTGTTTGCTATTTTTGAATTAAATCCCTCTCCATTTTGTATGTTGGATGAGGTGGATGCTCCCTTAGATGAAGCGAATGTCGGACGTTTTTGTGCCATGGTGAAAGAAATGTCAAATAATGTACAATTTATTTATATTACACATAATAAAACCACCATGGAAATGTCAGACCATCTTTGTGGTGTGACAATGAAAGAGCCTGGAGTTTCCAGAATTGTTGATGTTGATATACAAGAAGCTGTAGATATGGTGGAGAGCTAATTACAATGGATGAACTAACTTTTTTGCTGGTATTAGCCGGTATTGGTATTGTTTTACTGGTGGCGATGTTTACCTATTATAAACATCATAAAAAGATCCGAGATGAAATTGAGGACTTTAATTATCGTGCTAATAGCATTGATGATGTGCTATTGGATGATATTAATGACTCTGATGCTAAAGAGAGCTTATCTTTAAAAACTTCTGACTTGATTGATCAGGAATTGCCCGATTCCTTTTCGGCATCAAAGGATGAACATATTAATATAGATAAAGTGAACTTAATGGATGAACGTTCATTTATCAATGCCTCACATCAGAAAAAACAACCTGAAGTGAGTTTGAATAAAGATAAAGATGGACTGGTTGATGGTGTATATCTTCATACAAAAAGAGTTATTGCAAACCCAAATCCACCCAAAAACCCCTTAAAATCCTATAGCAAAACCACTGATACTTTTCAGTCACATCAGAAAAATACTAAGATCGCCCAAACTATAAAAATGATCTATGATGATTTACCTGAGAATATAGAGGAACTCATTATTTCTCATTCTATTGTTTCTAAGGGTGAACATTTTACCGGTAAAGATTTATTCAAAGCCATAGAAACTGCTGGATTATTACATGGTGAAATGGATATATTTCACTATCCCGGGGATAAAAAGGCAGAAACTTTTGCTTTATTCAGCCTGGCCAATCTGGTTGAACCCGGTACCTTCAATCTTGATGAAGCTGAGACGCTTTCAACGCCTGGTATTTCTTTGTTCATGCGTTTACCCTCACGTATTGATAATAATGATGCTTATGATAAATTTATCAAAGTGGCTATTATTATTGCCACAGAGCTTGATGGAGAACTTTGTGATGAAACGCGTAGTCGTTTAACTCAACAGACAGTTACACATAAAAAAGGCTTAATCAAAAAACTTAATTTTGATTTAATGAAAGCAGAAAAACTTGCCCAATGAGTGAGTCCACATTAAGTGATATAAATCAGCTTAAAAAAACTCTAAATTATCATAGTCACTGTTATTATGTGCTGGATGATCCTGAAATTCCTGATGCTGAATATGATAAACTATTTCGTAATTTAGAAGCCTTAGAAATAAAATACCCGCAATATGCCACCCTGGACTCACCTACACAACGAGTCGGTGGTGAAGTATTACAAAACTTCAAACAAGTACAACATCAAATCCCGATGCTATCATTGTCTAATGCTTTTAGTACGGATGAAATCGAAGATTTCTCCAGGCGTATGGATGATTTGTTAGATAATGAATCTTTCCAAATTGTTGCAGAACCTAAATTAGATGGCTTAGCCATTAGTCTGCGTTATGAAGAGGGTATTCTGGTTCAGGCGGCGACTCGCGGTGATGGCACAACAGGTGAAGATGTTACTCATAATGTCCGCACCATCCAATCTATTCCTTTAAAATTATCAGGTGATGATTTTCCACAAACTCTTGAGGTTCGTGGTGAAATTTTTATGCCTAAAAAAGGCTTTGCAGCTTTAAATAAAGCTCAGAGGAGCAAGGGTGAAAAAGAATTTGCTAATCCACGTAATGCAGCAGCAGGTTCATTACGTCAATTAGACTCTAAAATTGCCGCCGCCCGACCTCTGGATATGTTTTGCTATGGACTGGGCTTTATTGAAAATGAGCAGCAGAATAATCCTATCAAAGATAATCATTATGCTATTATTCAGCAATTAGGGCAATGGGGCTTGCCTATTTGTGATGAAGTTAAATTATTAGATGACTGGAAAGCCTGTATTGAATTTTATGATTCTATTTTATCGCGTCGTACTCAATTAGCCTATGAAATAGATGGTGTGGTCTATAAAATCAATCATATTAAACAGCAGAATAAAGCAGGCTTTATCGCTCGTGCACCACGTTGGGCAATTGCCCATAAGTTTCCTGCAGAAGAAGCTTTAACCACCTTATTAAACATTGATATACAGGTTGGGCGTACCGGCGCATTAACACCAGTGGCTCGTCTAGCACCAGTCTT
>JADFVK010000162.1 GCA_015222495.1 Pseudomonadota bacterium | reverse complement strand
TTGTCTTCTCAGGGTAAAAATGAAGAAGCTTTAAAATCCTTGGGTACAGATTATGGTAGCTTTAAAGCCAGTTATATGGAAACTCAGGGTGATATTTTAGTCTTATTAAAACGTATAAATGAAGCAAAGGCTGCTTACGATCAGGCATTACAGGCTTATGCAGTGATTGGTGCTAATGCACAAATATTAGAAGTTAAACGTAATGACTTAGGAAATTCATAATGAATTTAGGTCATCATTTGAAAACTCCAGTTAGTTATTTAAGGCTTTTTTCATTATTGTTTTTCAGCCTGTTTTTAAGCGGCTGTGGTTTCTTTAGTGGTGATGATAATTCAATACCACCTACAGAATTAGAAGATTTTACTGAATCGGCACAGGTTAGTACGCTATGGAATAAAGATGTTGGCGTGGGTGTTGATGAGGTGATGGTTAATTTAACCCCCCTAATTATAGATAACGAGATATTTACCGTAGATCGTGAAGGGGAAGTGACTGCACTTGATCTCACAACAGGTTCTATAAAATGGCAAGTTGAACTGGATATGCTGATTACCGGTGGTATTGGTGGTGGTGAAGGCCTGCTCATTGTTGGAAATACTGTCGGTGAAATTATTGTTTTGAATGCCCATGATGGTAGTGTTAAATGGCAGAAACAAATGAGCAGTGTGATGTTATCTGCTCCATTGATTATTGATGGTACTCTACTGGTCAGAACAGGTGATGGAAGTATTTTTGCCCTGGGTACTGAGTCAGGAGAGCAATTATGGGTATATGATAGAGGCGTACCAGTACTCACATTAAGAGGTAATAGTAGTTCTTTGCTAGGGGGTAGAGAATTGATTTTTACAGGCTTTGATAGTGGAAAAATTACTGCAGTTGTTATTAAGGATGGTCGTCTTTTCTGGGAAATTAGTGCGGCTATACCCGCAGGTCGTACTGATTTAGAACGTTTAGTTGATATTGATGGTGGTATGATTTTGATGGGACGCATCCTCTATGCTGTGACTTATCAGGGCAAACTTGTTGCGATTAATGCCATGGAAGGAAAGCTTGTATGGTCAAAAGAAATGTCATCCTATGCCGGTATTGCTGCAGATGAACGACAAGTTTATGTAACTGACTCTGATAGTAATGTATGGGCCGTTGATCGTTTCACTGGTAGTAAGTTATGGAAACAGGATAAGCTGGCCTATCGAAAGTTAACTGCACCGGTTTCAGTGGGTGATTATCTTCTAGTGGGTGATTATGAAGGCTATGTTCATGTTTTATCACAATTAGATGGCAGTATTGTCGGTCGTGACAGAGTAGATTCTGATGGTTTTTTTGTCCAGCCTCAAATCTCTGCTGATGTTATATATATTTATGGCAATGGCGGTCAATTGTCAGCCTTGCGTGTCAAATAAAAGTTAGAATACTTATGAAACCTGTTATTGCTATTGTTGGACGTCCTAATGTAGGTAAATCCACACTATTTAATCGTCTTACACGAACCCGTGATGCCTTAGTGGCCGATATGCCTGGAGTGACACGAGATCGTCAGTATGGTGACGGCCGGGTAGGTGATCGCCCCTATATCGTCATCGATACGGGTGGCTTAAGTGGTGATGATCAGGGTGTTGAAACCCTGATGCAGTCACAGGTATATCTGGCGATGCAGGAAGCCAATATCATTTTATTTATTGTTGATGGCAGAGGTGGTATTACCGGTCATGATCAAACTATTTCACAGCACTTACGTCAATTAGGTAAAGAAATCATTGTTCTGGTGAATAAAACTGAAGGAATGAATGATGATTTGGTAGAGGCTGAGTTTTATGCCTTAGGCCTGGGTCAACCTTATGCAGTGTCAGCCTCTCATGGTGATGGTATTACACCTTTGATGGAGGAACTATTAGCGGGCATACCTGATCTGAGTGATGATGAAGATAATATAGATGATGGTATTAAATTAGCGATTGTAGGCCGGCCCAATGTCGGTAAATCAACTCTGATTAATCGTCTAATGGGTGAAGAACGTGTGGTGGCCTTTGATTTGCCGGGCACTACCCGGGATAGTATATTTATACCGTTTGAACGTGATGGTCAACGTTATACCTTTATTGATACAGCAGGTGTCAGACGCAAAAGCCGTATCAAGGAAACCATTGAAAAGTTTTCTATTATTAAGGCTTTACAAGCGATTGAATCAGCTAATGTCGTAGTGTTAATGCTGGATGCTCACGAAGGACTGACGGATCAAGATCTTCATTTATTAAGTTTTGTGTTGGATAAAGGTCGTGCACTGATTATTGCTATCAACAAATGGGATGGTATGACTAAGGATGCCAGAGAGTTTGTCAAAGAACAATTAGAACGCAGATTACCCTTTCTTGATTATGCAAAATATCATTATATATCTGCCCTGCATGGCAGTGGCGTTGGTTTATTATATGATTCTGTAGATAAGGCTTATGAATCAGCAATGAAGCAACATCAGGCATCGACACTAAGCGGTTTACTGGAGGATGCCGTGCGTATGCATCAACCACCTCTGGTTCGTGGACGTCGTATAAAATTAAGTTATGCCCATCAGGGTGGTAAAAATCCACCTATTATTGTTATTCATGGTAATCAGACTGACTTTATACCTGAGTCGTATAAGCGCTATTTAGTCAATCAGTTTCGAAAGTGGTTGAAGTTAGAAGCAACGCCGATCCAATTGGAATTTAACAATAGTGAAAATCCTTTTCGTGGTACCAGACGTAATAATGATAAGACTAAAAAAGTTCTTGAAAAACGCCACCGTCAAACCAAGCATATGGCCAGGAAATTTGGCGGCAAGAAGAATAAACGTACCAATCGTTAGTTTATTGACTGATGGTCATATAAGCTGTAATTTGTGCTGAAGCCTTTCTTAGGTTTAAGCTCATTAAGCGCGTAATACCTTTAAGAATTTTTATTCCGACATCAGGATGTTTTTCTAATAGGCTATTAAAATCATCACGACGTAATATTAAAATTGTTGAAGGCTGGCTGGCTCTCACTGTAGCTGAACGAGTTAGACCATCAATTAAAGCCATTTCTCCCAATGTATCACCCTGTTTAAGGGTAGCAATTGTAATCTCTTTGCCATCCAGTGTTTTGATCACTTCCAATACACCACTGGCAACAAAACTTAAGAAACTTCCATGTTGACCTTCTTTACATACCAAGCCTTGCTTTTCCAAATCTTTAGGAAACAGGTATTGATTCAGAATTTCAGTATCTTCATCGTTTAATTCATTGAATATAGGAATATCCGAAATCATAAAGTTCAGTACTTTTTTCATATCCATAGTTATTACTCCTTATCCGTGTTTATTTTTTATTGTTATAATGATTTTTATTTATCAGCGGAATGATCTAATGCATATTGGCTGACAGCCTTAAGTTTGTCTGCTGTAATATTAGGAAATTTAGGCATTAATAAACTACCACCACTAATTTTTTTAGAGAAAAATTCAATATTTTTATTATCCGCAGTTAATTCATAGAAAATATTTTCTTTTCCTTCAATAGCATCATGACATTCCATGCAGGCACCTTTAAAAATATCTTCACCAGTTGCTTCTGCAGTCGGAGTGTAATCACGGCTACAACCAGAAATGAATCCTGTAAGAGTGATTGTAGTGATTGTCATTAATAAAATAGATTTTTTCATGATTTCCTTGTTAATTTAATGGTATTAGGATTACTTTATTTTTAGATAATAACATAACCATTCAACCTTTTATATTGCTATAATAAGCTATATTTAATTTTTTTCATGAGAATCAGCTCACAAATCCATTAAGTTGTATGCTTAATTACATTCTTTAATAATTGGTTAGAACATACATGGCACATAAAATTGGCTTTATTAGTTTAGGTTGTCCTAAAGCACTTGTCGACTCAGAACAGATACTGACACGTCTGCGGGCAGAAGGTTATGATATTGGTGATTCTTATCAGAATGCAGATTTGGTGGTAGTAAATACCTGTGGTTTTATTGATGATGCTATTGAAGAATCTCTGGATGCGATTGGTGAAGCCTTATCTGAGAATGGTAAGGTCATTGTAACAGGTTGTCTCGGTGGCAAAGGGGATATTGTTAAACAAACTCATCCTCAGGTACTTGCAGTGACAGGTCCTCATGCACTGGAGGAGGTTATGGAAGCAGTTCATGAGCATATTCCTGCAGAACACGATCCCTATACCAGTTTAATTCCTGAAGGAGGCATCAAATTAACACCTCGACATTATGCTTATTTGAAAATATCAGAAGGATGTAATCATCATTGTAGCTTCTGTATTATTCCCTCATTGAGAGGAAAGCTGGTTAGCCGTCCTATTGGAGAAGTTCTACAGGAAGCGGAAAATCTGGTTCATGCAGGAGTGAAAGAGTTATTAGTGGTTTCTCAGGATACT
This sequence comes from Pseudomonadota bacterium, assembly GCA_015222495.1. Taxonomy (GTDB): domain Bacteria; phylum Pseudomonadota; class Gammaproteobacteria; order GRL18; family GRL18; genus GRL18. The sequence continues at coordinate 1,648 of JADFVK010000162.1, read as the reverse complement.
TCTGCCTATGGTTTGGATACCAAATATCAGATGGGTTTTCATAATGGTAAGCCGATAAAAACACGTTTCAAAGAATTTGCATCAGCATTGGGTGATCTGGATGCCTGGGTAAGAATGCACTATGTCTATCCTTATCCACATGTTGATGATGTGATTCCTTTGATGGCGGAAGGAAAAATACTGCCTTACCTGGATATTCCTTTGCAGCACTCATCACAAAATATATTAACGGCTATGAAACGGCCGGCTAATAGTGAGAATATGTTAAAACGTATTGCCGGATGGCGTGAAGTTTGCCCGGATATTACTTTAAGAAGTACTTTTATTGTCGGTTTTCCCGGTGAAACAGAAGCAGATTTTCAAAATCTTCTGGAATTTACTAAGACAATACAATTTGATCGGGTTGGTGCATTTAAATATTCAGCAGTGGAGGGTGCCTCTGCCAATGACTTAGCTAATGCTGTACCGGAAGCACTAAAAGAAGAACGTCTAGAGCGTCTTATGGAAGTTCAGTCAGAAATCAGTTTTGCTAAACTGCAATCAAAAATAGGGCAGTCCATGCAGGTGATTGTAGATTCCATTGATGAGAAAGGTGTTATCGCCAGAAGTATGGCTGATGCACCGGATGTTGATGGCTTGGTCTTCATTGATAAAGAGAATGATAAAGAACCTGCTTCAGAAGGTAGTTTAATAGATCAAACTATAGGACTGAAACCTGGTGATTTTGTAGATGTAAAAATTATTGATAATAGTGAACATGATCTCTGGGCTGAGATATTGTAATCCCCATCCATAAATAGAGTTGCCATTTTATACTATATTTTATCCTGTGCAGTAAATTATGGCGGTTAAGTTTGGCTGCAGCTTCCTGTCTAAAAAATCTTTTAATTTCTTCTAAAAAATCACTATTAAGTCACTATTGTATATTATAATATGCTTATTTATTCCTTTAACCTTGAAAGCACAGTGGACATTGTTACGAAATGCCCAAAAGTACTGTAATGGAAACCACAATAAAACATACAATTTTGTATATTGAAGATAATCCGGCTAACCTTAAGTTGGTTAATAAAATTTTATCTAAACACTCTCATATCAATCTGATAACTGCTCATGAACCTGATTTGGGTTTTAAATTAGCGTCTATTCATCAACCTGAACTGATTTTATTAGATATCAATATGCCTGGGATGAATGGTTATCAGGTTCTTGAGAAATTACAAGCAGATAAACAGCTTCATAACATACCCGTAATAGCGGTGACAGCTAATGCAATGGAAAAAGATATTGAGCGGGGAAAACAAGCTGGATTTAGTGATTATATGACTAAACCATTAAACATTGAAGAATTTATCTCTACCATTAATCTCTATATTAAACAGGATTAATTAATGAATCATTTTTTTGCTCCTGCTATTAGATTTATGAATAGACTGAAATACCCCAGAAAAATTCTTTTTTTGGGTTCAATTGTACTTTCTATAATATTTATTTTATCTATTGCTTTATATCAGCAATTGAACCAAATCATTGTGACGACAAAAATAGAATTAGAGGGTGTTGAAAAAATTGTAGAAAATAATGACTTGATTCGATTGGCACAGCAATTTCGAGGATTATCAGCAATAAAGATGAAAAATGATGTTCA
>JADFVK010000161.1 GCA_015222495.1 Pseudomonadota bacterium | reverse complement strand
CCCGTAGAATGACTACGAATAAAGCCAAAATATCCAGTAAAACCCTTTATCTACAGCACTTTTGAACATTTCGTAACGATGTCTACTGCGTTTTCTAGGTTTAATCAGCGTAAAATTCAGACTCTTGAGTTTTGCAGTGCTTTCCATAAAAAATAAAATGCATGTGCTGTCAGCATAAAACCAATTGTTTTCAGCATCACTGGAATACTGATATATTCCATTAAAGTCCCTGCAGTAATAAGGTAGATTGCAAAAGTAATTAATACCTTAGCAGTATTTAAGGCCTTTTGTTTTTCCTGATCTTGCTTATCAGCATCTAATACCATTTCTCTTATTCTACTCATAACTCACTCTTTTTGTATGAAATTCTTACCATTATGACACAAATGTTAATTACTCACCATCATCACAACTAATAGAAAAAAACTCAGGTTCTGCTGTATCCAGTCTCATAGCCGTTAAACTGCCCCCCCAAAGACAGCCAGTATCCAGTGGAAAAACCTTAGAATGACTGCTTTGTCCAAATAATGTTGACCAGTGGCCAAAAATAATACGATCCTTTGCACTCTTTCTATCGAGTACATCAAACCAGGGAATTAAACCCTTTTTCTGAGAGCCTATCTCACCCTTATCGTTAAAATCCAGCTTGCCTTTAGGTTTGCAATAACGCATACGGGTAAAACAATTGGTAATAAAGCGTAATCTATCCCAGCCCTGGAGTTCTTTATGCCACTTTTTTGGCTTATTACCAAACATATTATGCATAAACTCTGAAAAATCATCATTTTTTAATACCAACTCGACTTCATGGGCATACAATTGTGCTTTTTTAATACTCCATTGTGGAGGCAAGCCGGCATGAACCATGGTGTAATTAAGTTTTGCATCATGATGTAATAAAGGCTGATGACGTAACCAGAGTATAAGTTCCTCTTTATCAGGTGCATTAAAAATATCATCAAGAGTGTGATAGTGGACCTTAGCAGCATTTTCTGACAATGCTAATAAAGTCAGATCATGATTTCCAAGCACACTAATGGCACTATCACCCAGATTTTTTATAAAGCGTAATGTCTCTAATGATTTATCACCGCGATTGACTAAATCACCGGCAAACCACAGCGTATCCTTATCAGGATTAAATGAGATTTTATCCAGCAACATTTGCAAAGCATCAAAACAGCCCTGAATATCACCTATGGCATAAGTCGCCATTGTTTATTGTACCTTTATTGAAATTTTGTGATAATTGTACTAAAAAAATACCTTGAGATATATGCCTAAGTTTGTTGGAGTGATGGGCATCATGGTGTAAAATGCGGAATTTATTGTGCTTCTATTAATTTTAAAAATTGAGGAATATGCTTATGTCTATGGATGACAGAGATGGCGTCATCTGGTTTGATGGTGAAATGGTACCCTGGCGAGATGCCAAGATCCATGTGTTAACTCATACATTACACTATGGTATGGGTGTTTTTGAGGGCGAGCGTGCCTATCATACAGACAAGGGTGCCGCTATTTTTCGCCTGCAGGAACATACCGATCGCTTGTTTCGCTCGGCACATATATTAAATATGCCCATGCCCTTTGATAAAGAAACTATTAATGAAGCCACTAAGGCTGCAGTTGCACAAAATAATCTGGATTCAGCCTATATTCGCCCGATGGCTTTTTATGGCAGTGAAGGTATGGGCCTGCGTGCCGATAATTTAAAAGTACATGTGATGATTGCAGCCTGGGAATGGGGTGCTTACCTGGGCGCAGAAAACCTGGAAAAAGGCATTCGCATCAAGACTTCCTCTTTTACCCGTCATCATGTCAATATCACCATGTGTAAAGCCAAAGCCAATGGTAATTATATGAACTCTATGCTGGCTCTTCAGGAAGCTCTGACAGACGGCTATGATGAAGCACTCTTACTGGATGTCGATGGTTTTGTCGCTGAAGGTAGCGGTGAAAATATATTTATAGTGCGTAATGGTCAAATTTATACACCAGATCTCACCTCTGCTCTGGAAGGTATTACACGTGATACGATATTTCAGATGGCTGCTGAGCTGGGCTATGAAGTTAAAGAAAAACGTATTACCCGGGATGAAGTGTACACAGCTGATGAGGCATTTTTTACTGGCTCTGCAGCTGAAGTGACTCCTATTCGTGAATTAGATAATCGTCAGATTGGTGAAGGTGGACGAGGTCCTATTACCGAGAAACTTCAAAGCATGTACTTTGATCAAGTAAATGGTCGCCGTAAACAAAATCCTCAATGGCAGACATTAGTTAAGTAGGAATAAAAATGCAAAAAGAAAATAGTGAAGAATTACTGACGCCTAATTCAAGTAATCGTTATGAGCTAAAAGAATCTGAATTACCAGCACATTGTCCTATGCCGGGCATGAGTCAGTGGAATTCACATCCTAAAGTTTATTTGCCCATTAAAGAAAATGGCGGCCAGGCTACCTGTCCTTATTGTAGTGCACAATACAGCTTGAAAGTGTGAAACAACAGCAGGCTGGCATAAAAAAGATATTAGTCATTGGCCCATCCTGGGTCGGTGATATGATTATGGCACAGAGCTTGTTTATACTATTAAAACAGTTGGCAAGTGCTCACATACAGATAGATGTTATGGCACCGACATGGAGTGCTGCTATACTGGAACGTATGCCGGAAGTCAGTAATATAATTGATATGCCTCTTGGACATGGTCAGCTACAATTAAAAGCCCGTTATCAATTAGGCAAATCTCTTGTCCCCTCTCAATACGATCAGTCTATTTTATTACCTAATTCCTTAAAATCTGCCTTAGTGCCATTTTGGGCATCTATTCCTAAACGAACCGGCTTTGTCGGTGAAATGCGTTATGGCCTACTTAATGATATACGAAAGTTAGATAAATCCCGCTTAACAATGACGGTGCAGAGGTTTGCTGCCTTGGCCTATAATAAGTCAGAAATGGATAATAAAGAAAATTTTCTACTAAAAAACATCCCCATTCCTGTTTTAAAGGTTAGTCCTGAAAAAGTCTCTTTAGCTCTGGATAAATTTCAACTTAATACCGATAAGCCAATACTTTCATTATGCCCGGGGGCTGAATATGGTCCGGCAAAGCAATGGCCTGCCAGGCATTATGCTGCATTAGCCAAAGAAAAAATCAACGAGGGCTGGCAGGTCTGGATATTTGGTTCAGAAAAAGACAGGACCATCGGTGAATCAATTGCTCAGCAGCTTTCTGATTCTTCTTTAAAAGTTCAGATGACTAACTTATGTGGTGACACAGCTTTAGCTGAAGCTATTGATTTAATGTCTATTAGTCAGGCTGTAGTGAGTAATGATTCCGGATTAATGCATATGGCAGCAGCTCTTGGAGTTAATGTCGTTGGAATCTATGGCTCCAGCGATCCCAAATTTACTCCTCCACTGGGAAAACAATGCAGAATGGTTAATTTAAATATGGACTGCAGTCCCTGTTTTAAGAGAACCTGTCCTTTAGGACATACTGATTGCCTGGAAAAATTATCACCGGAATTAGTCCTGCAAGCCATGGAGTCCTTCTCTTGATAAAAAAGGCTTCAGGCAAAAAAGTACTGATTATAAAAACCTCATCATTGGGTGATGTGATACATACACTGCCTGCATTAAGTGATGCAAAAAAAGCCCTTGGAGATGTACAGTTCGACTGGATTGTAGAAGAGAATTTTGCAGAAATTCCTCACTGGCACCCTGCTGTTAATCAGGTAATTCCCATAGCTATTCGACGCTGGCGTAAAAAATTTCTAAAAATGCTTCTGCATAATAGAGATGCTGATATTGAGAGAAAAGAATGGCAGAATTTCAAGCAGATAATTCGGCAAACTCATTATGATGCAGTCATTGATGCTCAGGGTTTATTCAAAAGTGCATGGATTACACGCTATACCAATGGCACAACTTATGGCCTGGACAAAAAATCTGCCCGAGAAGCTCTCGCTGCCTATTTTTATGATCATCCCCAGACTGTTGATAAAAAAATGCATGCTGTTGAGCGAGTTCGAACACTCTTTGCCCAAAGCCTAAATTATTCATTAAAAGATCTACCATTAGATTATGGTATCAGCCAGAGAAATCCCTCCAAACGACATGAAAATAACTCTACGACTGATAGGAAAACTATTTTATTCCTGCATGGAACTACCTGGGACACCAAACACTGGCCAGAAACATACTGGATTCAATTATCTAATTTATTAACAGAAAAAGGTTTTCAAATTATCCTGCCATGGGGCAATGATATTGAGTATCAGCGTGCTACCAATATTAAAAAATCCAGTCATAAGCCTGAGTTAGTAAAAATATTAGAAAAAATGAATCTTAATGAACTATCTGATGAAATATCCAGAGTTGATATAGTAGTTGCTGTAGACACAGGACTGGCACATTTATCTGCAGCCTTAGATAAACCGACTATAGCAATTTATGGCCCTACTAGTCCTGGTTTAACAGGTACCTATGGAAACAATCAGCAGCATCTTACTAGTAACATACAGTGCTCTCCCTGCTTTAAAAAACACTGTAATAAAGAAAAAAATAATATTAGCCCAGAGTGTTATACTGAGATTACACCTGAAAAAGTCATTAAATATATAGATAAAGAAGTATATGGTAAATGGTGAGTAGCGCATTAAAAAGGAGTCTTAAACAATGAAATTAGCCTTTGTTTTATTTAAATACTTCCCCTATGGTGGTCTGGAACGTGATTTCCTGAGAATTGCCAAAGAATGCCAGTCTCGTGGCCATGAGATTTCAGTTTTTAGCTTTATCTGGGAAGGTGACATTCCAGAAGGTTTTAATTTAACCATGATACCCGTACAGGGTTTTACCAATCATCAGCGTATTAATAGTTTTTCCAATAGTTTTTCAAAATTATTATTGAGCAAAAAAGAGTCTAATGAGATTTTTGATCTAATCGTTGGTTTTAACAAAATGAAAGATTTAGATCTATATTATGCTGCTGATCCCTGTTATGAACAAAAGGTTCGTGATCAACATGGTAAATTATATCGTTTAGGTAATCGATATAAAATTTTTCAGGCCATGGAAGAATCTGTCTTTGCTGCTGATAAAAATGTTGAATTATTATTTATTTCTGACATACAAATGGAAAATTTTAAAAAGATTTATCATACACCAGGCAAGCAATTTCATTCTCTCCCTCCAGGCGTTGACCGCTCACGCATCAGACCAGAAAATGCCGCTGATATTCGAGCTAAAGCCCGACAATCATTAAATTTAAATGATGATGATAAGTTATTATTAATGATTGGCACAGGCTATAAACGCAAGGGTGTTGACCGTACAATGGAAGCTTTGTCTAAGCTACCCGAACCATTAAAAAGTCACACATTTTTAATGGTGGCAGGTGAAGATAAATTAAAAAAATATAAACAACTAGCCAAACGTCTAGGCATTGAAAACCAGGTACACTTACCTGGTTCAAGGGATGATGTACCAGAACTATTATTGGCCAGTGATTTATTCCTGCACCCGGCACGTCATGAAAACACTGGAACAGTACTATTAGAAGCAGTTGCTGCAGGCATACCTCAATTAGTGAGCGGCATTTGTGGTTATGCCTTTCATATTGAAAAAGCTCAGGCTGGTATTGTTCTATCAGAACCCTTCCAACAAACTGAGTTAGATCAGAAATTATTAGAAATGCTGACTTCTGAACAGTGGCAGCAATGGCAGGATAATGCCCTAGACTATATGCAGAATAGTGATATTTTCAGTATGCCGGATAAGGTTTCAGATATTATTGAAGCTACAGGTAAAATACGAGCTTCAGCCAATATCTATAATAATTATACAATAACGACTTAATACCATGTCTATGATTAAAGATGATATCAGCCTAATTGATCTACAAAATATTAACTATCAATTAGATTCAGCTTTACTGATACGATATCAAGATCAAACCATTCATTGTAATGAGTTACTGCGTATCGTGCCAAAAAAACGTTTGGTCTTCAAGGGAACACATCTTAATAAAAACGTTATCATTAAATTATTCATTCACCCTTCCAGAGCAAAAAAACATTGGCAAAGAGAATGTCAGGGTACTGATTTATTAAAAAATAAACAAATCCTCAGTCCTGAAGCTATTGCACGGGGAATGTCTGATGAAGGCGTTTATTTTATTATCTTTGCTTATATAGAAGGGCAAAGTCTGGCAGAGTATTGGAAAGCACAAGCCCAGATTGGCAGAGAAGAAATAATTAAACAGATGTTGCCTCTTTTATATCAGCATCATCAGCAAGGTCTTGCTCATCAGGACTTACACTATGGTAATTTTTTTCTCGCTGATAAAAACCGTGATATTTATACTCTGGATGGAGAAGAAGTTAAAGAAAGTCATACACCTCTGAATATATCTGATCGGTTGGCTAATCT
>JADFVK010000160.1 GCA_015222495.1 Pseudomonadota bacterium | reverse complement strand
TACAATGCAGATGTAGGAAAGAAGGGTGCTGAAACTATTGAAATAAAAGAGCTTGCTGATAATCAAACGGTTGAAAGCATGACTTTAGAGATTGAGAAATATCAATCTGGTAAAGATGGAGTGATTACCATTACTGCTTATGATAAAGATGGTAATCAAGTTGGCGATAGTATGTCAATGGATGCTACAGCAGATGATGATCATAAATATAATTATGAGTTTAATCCTGAAAATGGTGGTGAGTTTAACTATATTAGTGTCAGTGTTGGGGATGACACGCATATAAAAGTTAAAAAAATATTAGCTGATGTTAAAACTACTGAAGAGCCTGACAGTTATAGTTATGATATTGATGTGACAGTAGCATTAGCAGATACTGATAGCAGTGAATCAATTACAGAAGTTACAATATCTGGTCATGATATACCTGATGGTGTCAAAGTTTATCAGGATGATACAGAGATAACAGCCAACGATGATGGGGACTATCTTTTAAATGCAAATGATTTAAGTGATGTTAACATTATAAGTCCTACTGAACTACTGTCAGATGGTGAGGGTGGATTTAAACTGGAGGTCACGGCCACTACGACGGATTCTGGCGGTGATAGTGAAACAATGACTGCAGTATTAATTGATGGTGTAGTCGAAGGTGTTGAATACAGTACTTCGTCCGGTTTGCATGGCTTTACTGATGAAAATGGTGGTTATTCTTTTCATGAGGGGGATACTATTACTTTTAATGTGGGTGGTGTTGAACTCGGTTCTGTTACAGCAGAAGAAGCTATGGCTGGGCAAACTTTCCTTCAGGATATCGCTGATGTTGATCGTTCTGATATGAATGATGAACACCTTGAGAATATGGCTACTTTTCTACAGTCAATTGATAGTGATAGTAGCGATAATATTCTTATTACTGCTGAAACACGAGATGCATTGGCTAATGTGACTTTGGATCTTAATACTGCCAGTGAAGCAGCAGTTCAGGAGCTGGTTGAAAGTATTGGTGGTGTTTATGTTGATGAAGCAGCGGCAATGAATCATGTCCAGGACATGCTTGAAGAATATACTGATATGGAGAGTGTTGATTTTGATGAACATATCGATGATCAAAATGAAAATCAAAGTACTCATCAGCTTATGTCCGCCACGCTTGTCGTTAATGCAATTGAAGATATTAGTTATGAAACCAGTTCTGGTTTAGCTGGCGATACGAGTAAGACAGGCACATTTGAATATAACGCAGGTGATAGTATCACATTTTATGATTCAGATGGTGCTATGATTTCTGTGATTAATGCTCATGATATTGGGGATGATGGCTTAATTACTTTTGAAGAAATTAGCGCATTATCAGATGACTTTGACCATAATAGTGAATACTTTGAAGACATTACTGACACTGAGCAAACTATTGAATCTGAACAAACCATCGTTACAGATACAGACGATTTATCTGAGATTGATGTATTAGAATTCGATACTTCCGGTACAACTGAACAAGAGCTAACAGACGCATTTACTCAATTAGATGTAGCGGGCAGCTTTGATGTTGATACAAGCAATGGGTGGATTGATGCAACTGAAACAACATTGAGTGAAGATACATTTTCTGCGGATAATGTTTATGCTGATTCAGATGATCCATGGACACTGATCGTTAATGGTGAAGAAACGGATGATCAATTGGCTGTGAGTGCGTTGAACCTGGTAGCTGATACTACAGGTATTGTGAATTCGAGTGAAGAATCAGAAGTTTTGATGGATGAATCAGAACGTATAGAGTGGTGATCCACTCTATAGTAAAGACGGGTATGAGAAGCTGTGTCTATCCTCTATCCAATGGGCAGCTTATGACTTATATCGCAATTAAATTAAATCGTTACTCTTCCGTAAAGGCATTACTAAATCCACGTGAAACGGGTTTCATTAAATAATCCAGAATGGATTTTGAACCTGTTTTAACCTCTGCTTGTACTGTCATACCAGGTATGATTTTCATCTTACTGCTGACATTTCCTACATAATTTTTTTCTAATGTAATTTCTGCTCGATAATAGGGTTCTTGTCTGTCATCCAGATAAGTAGAAGCAGAGAGTTGTGAAACTTTACCGTTTACAGTGCCATAACGTGCTGGATCATAGCTGTCAAATTTAACGTTAACATCCTGACCTAAACCAATACGTCCTATTTCTTCAGGGATGATTTTAGCTTCAATGATCATTTCATCATCAATTGGAACGATCTGTAAGATCACCTGCCCAGGCTCTACGACCTCATTAATATTATTAACGGTTAAACTTTTAATAATTCCCGTAATAGGTGCATAAATACTTAACTGGAGACTTTTCTTGTCAATTTTATTCAAGAATTGATTCACCTCGGCTAATTGTGATGCAACTTCACCTGCTTTGAGTTCTAATTCTTCAGTAAATTGAGCTGAAGTTTCAAGACGACGTAATTGAGTTTCCTCTAGTGCTGATTCTGCAATAAAAACACCATCCTGAATAGTTCTATACTCACTTTCAGAACTGGCCAGATTTGATTGACTGGAAATCAATTCAGTTCGTGAAACAATTTTTTGTTTGGATAATTTTTGTCGAATAGCAACCTGTTCTTTAAGTAATTTTAATTCACGTTGTATTGATTTAGCCTGATTCTTTTGACGTTTTAATTCCAGCGCTTTAAGACTGATCTGCTTATCAATGACTTTTAATTCAGTTTCCTGAGTAAATTTTTGCCCTTTGAAGATGATCTGTTGTTTCTTCGTTAGAATAGGAAACTTCTTTTCAAAAGCACTGAAGTCAGGAGCTCTATTTTCAAAGAGGGCGTGTAAACGCTCCATTTCAAGATCAAGTGATGCTTTTTTAACGTAGAGCTGTTCACGTTCTAATTCCAGTAAATGTGGAGAAAATCGGATTAATAAATCACCTGTACTAATTTTAGTGCCATTGCGGACATTAATTTCTTCAACAATACCACCTTCAAAATGTTGAATATTATGTATTAATCCTGCCGGAATGACCTCTCCGCGACTAATAGCAACCTCATTAATATCTGTAGACCAGGCCCAGATAATTGCACTTAACATTAATAGTAAGGTGAAATAAATAGCCAGATTAATTGTCGATGAATGGTTACTTTCTTCTAGTTGAATTGCTTGAGCGAGAAATCGAGCTCGAGCTCGAGGTAAAGCATTTTTACCATTTCGTGAGAAAATCAGTGAGTTTTCTTTCATTATACACTTCCTAATAAAAGTTTAACGGCTTCATCAGAAGGACCGACAAATTGCACAATACCTTGATCTAATAGTATAGCCTTATCAGCAAGACGGATATGACTGGGACGATGACTGACCATAACAATACTTCGTTTGCCTTTTATTAGTTTAATTTGATTCATAAAATTTTGATCAGCATTATCATCCAGAGAAGCACCGGGTTCATCTAATAGAAAGATTGTAGCAGGGCTTATAAAAGCACGAGCCATAGAAATTGAACGTAAAAAACCAGGCGGCAGTCGCTCAGTAAAATTATCGCCAATACGACTGTCAAAGCCATCAGGTAGAGCTAGAATTTGCTCAAGAACACCTGCTTGTTCAGCTGCATGCGTTAAATCATCATCTGAAGCCAGTGCATTATTTAAACGCAGATTCTGTGCAATTGTGCCATGAAAAAGTTTACTCTCTTGTGGAATATAGGCAATGGAACGTCGCAATTCCATTGAATTAAGCTGACGTATATCCATCTTATCAAACATGATAGAGCCTGCCTGAGGCTTATACATGCCGGCAATGAGTTTGATTAATGTTGATTTGCCTGATCCGGTATTGCCGACAATGGCAACCATTTCACCCGGCTCAATTTTAAATGTAGCACCCAATATGGCAGGATCAGAATTTGGGCCATATCTGAAGCTGACTTTATCAATACTGATGCCACCTTGAAAATCACGTAATAATAAGCCTGAATGCTGGCCATGTTTTTCTGTGCCTAATCTCATCAATTGATCAATTTGTTTAATGGATTTAAAGGCTTGTTGAAACTTAGGAAAGGCAAGAAATATACTTTGGATAGGGGATAGTACACGCCAGATTAATGCCATGGTCGCAATTAATGCACCCATTGTCATGCTGCCCTCAATGACACTCAGTGCGCCAAATCCAACCACGGTAATACCTGACAGCGTCATTAAGCTTTGAGAAAAACTGGCAAGAATGCCATTAGCAACAAAATATTTATAATTTGAATAAACGGCTTCTCCGGATATTTCTCTAAATCGTTCCCACCAGACGCTTTCACCACCAATAGATTTTATTTCTTTACGGCCAGAAAGTGTTTGCATTAAGATATTTTGTTTAGCAGTCTTAGCCTGACCACTTCTGAGCAGTTTAGTATTAAGATAAGGTATCCAGAAGAATGCAATCAGGGCATAAATAGCGGCCATAATTACCGGAATCAGGGCAATCCATCCCGCAATGGCGGCAATGACAGCAATAAATAAAATAACAAAGGGTAATTCGAGAATAATGGCGGCACTGGAGCCGGTAAAAAAATCACGAATAGAATCAAATTGTTTTAAACGGGATAACTGAGAAGCCACTGATGAGCGCTCCGTGAACAAGGGGGGCAAAAAGAGTAATTGCCGAAAGGTTTCAACGCCAATCAGATAGTCAATTCGACCAGCCAGTGCGCCGAGTAATCTTGATTTAAGGAGTCTTAATGCCAGGTCAGTAACGATTAAAATACTGACTCCGGCAAGAAGATAAGGGAGTGTTTCTATGGATTTGCTGCCAATGACCTTATCATAAACCACCATAACAAAAAGTGGAATCAGCAGTGCTACAATATTAACAATTGCTGTCATGGCTAATAGATGAATCACCATTTCATTAAAGCGTTTTGTTAAACGTGAGAACCAGGCTTCTGATTTATTTTCTTTACTGCTGATACCATGAGTGGGGTTAGTATCGGTAAAAAAGTAGGCTGTTCCTTTTAGATTAGGTAGCTGGCCTGTTTTCTTTTCTCCTTCTACGGCATCGTAATAAACATACTCATCTTTATTCTTATCAATTAAAACTAATAAATCACC
>JADFVK010000159.1 GCA_015222495.1 Pseudomonadota bacterium | reverse complement strand
TTTGATAGAAACTCACGAATGGCTGCTTTCTACATCAAAATATATTCTTGATAATACCTGACAATTAACTGCTTTGGGACGATAGTGTTTATTCAAGTTCAATATATTTCACGGAATATATTATTAGAAATAAAAATATTTATGATCACATGAATGACCAGTTTACTGGCATCTGTCTATCAAGATCAATTAATTTAGCTGTAAAAAGTACTAATAACTCGATTTATTTCTGAATACTAAAGTGACCGGTATGGAGCTTTTCTTATTTTACAATTCAGAGGGCTAATAAATGGAAAGGCGTTAGCAAACTCAGCACTTTCAAGTATCATGATCGGCAAATATATTCTTTTCTATCTTTTTTTCTTACTCTTTAACCACCAAAAGTAAGAATAAATACAGAGTGAGAGTGCAGAGAAGTGGTTGGCATCATTGGGGATTATGAAAACATGGATGTTTTCATATAGCGTGTCATGGATGGCCTTGAGCATCCCCAGAAACTACAACAACACCTCACCAATTACGGATAACTAACACCATTTCCGAGTGTTTATTTTAATTATAGCGATCCATGATATTTTCTTTAGCATCTTTGTATTCGTCTTCAGTAATGATCCCTTTTTTATAGCTCTCATCTAGATCCATAAGTTCTTGTCCCATTGTTGTTGTGGTTGTTTCAACTGATGCTCCACCACCTCCACAGGCTACAAGAAATGAAAAAAGGAAACAGATAGCAACGATTTTAATTTGTATCATATCAACTCCATGTTTAAATTTGAAATACATTAAAACATATTATGCAAAAAAAAACCGACTTAAAGTCGGTTTTTTTAATATTCAAAGAATGATTACTTTGAATGGGGATTAGCTATCTCATCAGCCAGACTGATGGGTAGAAACTTTAAAGCTGCTATAGCTATAGTAACAATAAGTAAAGTAACACCTATGCCACCAATGCCTAATAAGAATTCTGGTAAGGATGGAGCATAAGAAGCAACTACACCATCGTAAAAGCTACTAGAGACTTCCATTCCTGGAAATAGTTCCATTGGATAAGCCTGACCACCTATTATGATGACATAAAGCTGAGCTAAACCACCTAGAATAATTAGTACAGAAGCCAATGAATACATTTTTCTATTTTGTGTGCTTGGAGAATATAATAAAAATAATGGTAATAAAGAGCCCATAAAGATTTGCACTACCCAGAATAAGAAAGTATAGATTCCACCACCTGATAAAACAAATAATGTAACATCACGATGTTCTGCTGAATATAAGTTAGTAACATGATAGACAATAGCAAAGTACAAAACGGCTGCAACAAATACACCCAATAAATTCTTAAGGCGGTTGACAATATAATCACCTAGCTCACGCTGTGTATACTTATAACTACCCATTAATACTAATAAGAAGAATGCCAGTCCGAAAGAGAAAGACATAATGATAAACATAGGTGCTAATAAGGCACTATCATAAGCTTCACGAGAAATAAGAAAACCAAAGATTGAGCCTGTACCAGTGGTTAATATTAAACGCCAGATGAATGCAGTCAAACCCGCTTTTTTAGTCAGATTATTATATGGTCTATCCATCATTGTCCATAAATAAACACCAACAATGCCCATAAAACCAGTATAAAGGAAAATATTCCAGGTAAAGATAGAAACAAAATTAAACTCAGTCATTGCAACAATTAAACGATCTGGTCGACCGAGATCTAATAATAAAACAACCAAACCACCCGATAATAGTGCAATAGAAAGCATGCCAGATAGGCGGGCTAAGGGCTTATAGGCAGTCTTAGAAAAAACCGATGAGATAGAGGCAACATTCAAAGCACCAGAGGCCGCAACAATCAGGAAGATAGCAAAGACATGAGGAGTTCCCCAGATAACCTGATTATTCATTCCTGTAACCCAGTGTCCATTATGCTCCATATAATAAGCGGCAAGGATACCAATTAAAGAAATTAATCCAAAAAGACTTAGAAAAGCAAAGAAACCTTTTGTATTTCCTTCAACTTCAATAAAATGTAGTTTTTTCATTATAAATACTCGTTACACAAACGGTTAGATGCAGTTAGAGAAGCAGCATCAAAAAGAACTAAATACCCTGATAATGAACACCCGGGTTCAATTTCAAATCAGCACGTATTTGTTTACCACCATGTTTCGCTAATAACTGTGAAATATCACTCTGAGGATCATTTAAATCACCAAAAATGATTGCACCTTCACTGGCTTCAACACAGGCTGGTAGTTGTCCGTTATCTATACGTGTTACACACATATTACAGGATTCAACACAACCCTTACCACGTGGTGTATTTTCAGTTTGATCAGTTAATACTTCATGAACAAATGAGCGAGCTTTGTAAGGACAAGCCATCATACAATAACGACAACCAATACAACGGTGTCTATCTACTAAAACAATACCATCAGCACGCTTCATAGAAGCACCCGTTGGGCAAACATCTACGCAGGGTGCACTTTCACAATGCTGACACATCACTGGTAAAGACATTGAATAACCAGTCGTTTTATTTTTTACATCAACTACTCGTATATATTGAGTTTTTTGATCATCTCTGGAATGGGTTTCATTATTGAGACCATGTTCTTTATTACAGGCATCAACACATTTATTCCAGTCAACTTGTTTAGTTGTATCAACTAACATACCCCAGCGAACCTGGGAAGAAGCTTTTTCATTTAAGCTAAAGTCACTCAAAGAACGAGCATTAGCCGTTTGATATAACATCATTCCAGGAGCGACAGTTAAACCTGCGGCTGCAACTGAACCAAAAATAAAGTTACGGCGCGAAGATTCTACTGCTTGTTCTGAATCCTGAGATTCACTAAGCTTTTCGTCAAAATTATTTGTCATCTGAATTGACCTCAGGCGAAATATTGGCCACATCTTTAATCGTTAAACTATAAGTACCCGGTACTTGATTACTATAGTGCTGCTTGCTTCCTGTAAGTGCATGAAAATTACCACTACCTTCAGGGATATCACGATGGCATTGAAAACAATCAATACTTACAGCTGCATATTTATGACAGGAAACACAAAAGTGTTCATCATTATCAATACGCACATACTTATCTTCACTCTTAATGGCATGACAATTAACACATTGTTTTAAACTACCAGCTAGAGGAGAACCATCTTTCTCAGCTCTCAAGCCTTCACGCAATGTCTGAATTCTGTCATGCTTAAGCAAATCAGGGTGTCTACGGCGCATTTCAGCAGCGGGTAAAACACACTGTTCGCCACTCGTTTCCGGAATGGTGACTTTAGGTCCCAGTTCACTTTGACCTGCATTGGCAATAGATGAAGCGGCTAAAAAAGCCAGCCCTGCTATTGTCAGTGGTAATTTGTGCAAGCTTAAATTAAGGTGCAATCCCACATTCATTCTCCTGATTAGTCTAGTCACCCAGACCCATGTCAATATAACCTGTAGGACAAACATCTTTACAGATATGACAACCAATACAACGGTCATAATCAGTATAGACATAACGACCTGTAGTAGATTGAGCCTTTGGAGTTTTATGAACAGCATCCTGAGGACAATAAATAATACAGTTATCACACTCAAAACACATACCACAACTCATACAACGTTTGGCTTCATCTACTATATCTTCTTCTGAAAGTGCCACTAAACGCTCAGAAAAGTGACCTAATACTTCTTCAGAGCTGACATCAATCGTGGTACGCTTATGACGTTCTTCATAGGCAAAATGTCCCATAAACAACTTATCGTGACTGATGATATCGTTGGAAGAACGATTTTCATAGTTATGAATAGCAAAACTAGATGAATCTGTACTACGAATACTATTGTGGCCGTGAACGGGACTTTCTTCAGGCGTAAGACCAGTATCATCTAATTTTTTCTCTAAGGAGAAAGTATGCTTATCTACCTTAGGACGTTTTTTCATTTCTACATCACCATGTGTTAAATAGTGATTAATCGATTCAGAAGCTATAGATGCCTGACCAATAGCAGTTGTTAATAGATGAGGACGTACAATATCACCAGCAAGAAAATGACCTGGCTTGCCTTTCACCTGATAGTGAGCATCACCATCAATAAAACCATAACCATTATCCATGTCTTCAATGCCAGTCATATCACCTTTCTGACCAATAGCAGAAACAATCAATGTGGCTTCAATATCATACTCAGAACCTTCAATTGGTGTTTTACCATCCGCTTCAAGTTTCTGGACACGCAGTGCAGTAGCACGTCCACTATCATCTCTGACAACAGCAATAGGACTAACACAACCAATGATTGTCACACCTTCACGAAGTGCATCATCAATTTCATGCTGTGCAGCAGGCATATTTTCAATTGAAGAACGTGAAAGTAAAGTAACATTCGCACCATCTTTTGTAGCAGAATCAGCAACATCATGTGCGGTATGACCTAAAACCACATTTTCTGCAAAATCTTTTTCTGCAATATTTGAAATATTACCTAAGCGACGCGCAACAGATGCCACGTCAATTGATGTATCACCACCACCAATACACACAACTTTGTCTGAAGATACGTGTAAACGACCATCATTAAAAGCTTCAAGGAATGCTACACCACTAATACAGTTTGGTGCTTCATCAAAACCTTCAATTGGAAGACCACGACCTTCTTTACAGCCGATAGCCCATAAAATAGCATCATAGTCTTTTTCAAGTGTTTCAACAGTAATATCTTTACCAATTCGAGTGTTCAATTTAACATCAACACCCATTTCAACAATTCTATTCATTTCGTGATCAAGCATGTCACGTGGTACACGATAACCCGGGATACCATACATCATCATACCACCCAATTCTGAGTGGTCATCAAATACTGTACAAGCATGTCCTAAACGGCGTAATTGGTAAGCAGCTGCCAAACCAGCAGGTCCACCACCGATAATCGCTACTTTCTTACCAGTTTCCTGATCAGCAGCTTTAAACTTATAATTATTGGCTCGTGCCTGATCACCAATGTATTGTTCTACAGAGTTGATACCGACATTGTCATCTAATTCATTACGATTACAACCATCTTCACAAGGTGCAGGACAAACACGTCCCATTACAGAAGGAAATGGATTTGCATTAGTTGAACGCTGGAATGCATACTCTTCTTTTGTCATGCCTTCATGTTTAGGTTTCTCAACACCACGAATAATATCCAACCAACCACGTATATCTTCACCTGAAGGACAACTTCCCTGACAGGGAGGCGTTCTATTAATATAGGTAGGACACTTATGTGACCAACCCGCCTGAAAAATATTGTCAGTCCAATCATCCCACTCCTGTGTACCGGTGTGTTCCAACCGAGTTTCACTATAACGGGTATTTGTTAGATTCTCTGCATTCGGAGCTGTATCAGCAGTTGACATTCATCTTTCTCCTATCAAGCCAAAAAAGGCATATTAAATTACTTAAAAAAACAATTTTAAATTTATGAAATCTGCAAAATCTACTCTGTAGGTTCTGCTTCTTTCGTATCTTCTTCAATACCATCTAAATCTTTTTCTTGTTCACTGCCCGTCATAACAATTGCTTCACTGACTAGCTGGTGAACACTCATTATGGCATCCATTTCGAAACCATAATAGGGTAATACTTTGGTAAATTGACTCTTACAGATAGCACAAATGGCAGCAATATTAGTGACACCACTCTCTTCTGTTGCATCTTTCAGGGCTTCCATTCTTGGTAAAGCGCCTTTAATACGAAGTTCCATGAGGTCATCTGTTAATAATCCACCACCACCACCACAACAGAATGTTGCATCATTAATGGTATCAGCATGCATATCAACATAGTTGTTACAAGCAGCTTGAATAACAGCACGAGGAATATCAAATTGACCACCAGGCTTGTCACCCATTCGTGAACCACGAGCCACATTACAAGAATCATGGAAGGTCATGGTCAAATGATCATTTTCTTCCTTATTCATACGCAACTTACCTTCTTCAAGGGCACCATGTGTTACTTCAAGAATATGCTGCGGAATTGGATAGTTTTGATCCAGAAAATCAAAAGGCCCGGCCAGAGTATTTAAAAAGCTGTAAGCTACACGCCAGGCATGACCACACTCACCAAAAATAATACGTTTAACTTTTAATTTAATAGCAGCTTCACGTATGCGCATAGAAATTTTTTGGATGTTTTCATAACTACCGATAAACAAACCAAAGTTAGCTGCCTCAGATGCCTCGGAACTGACTGTCCAGGTAATACCTAATTCATGTAGAACCTTACCATAACCAATAAGACCATCGATGTGTGGTTCTGCAAAGAAATCAGCTGAAGGTGTCATTAATAATGCTTCACAACCTTCAACATCCATATTGAATTTAACTGGTACGCCGGTATCTTCTTCAACTTCTTCTTCAAGATCTTCCAGAATGCCATTGAGAGCTTTTCCAGGCAAGCCTAGATTATTACCAATCTTGTAAACTTTCTGAACAATCTGATTTGAATATTTTTGAGACTTACCAACATGTGAAAGAATTTCACGAGCAGCCATGGTAATTTCTGCCGTATCAATACCCATTGGGCAAAATACTGAACAGCGACGACATTCTGAACACTGGTGATAGTAATTATACCATTCATCTAACACGTCTTCTGTCAGATCAACGGCACCAACTAGCTTTGGAAAAAATTTACCGGCAAAAGTAAAATAACGACGATAAACTTTTCTCATTAAGTCCTGACGTGCGACAGGCATGTTTTTAGGATCATTAGTACCAATAAAATAATGACACTTATCTGTACAAGCACCACATTTAATACAGGAATCCATAAAAACACGAAATGAACGATAGCGACCAAGCAGGTCTTTCATCTTATCTAAAGCTTGCTCTTTCCAGTCTTCCGGTAATTCACCAGGATAACCAAGATCATGATCAAATTCAGGACGGGAAATAAAAGGGCCCTTTCCTGCCATTGCATCATCTTTGATCTGGGGAACTATCGGGTACTCTCTAAACTTGGGAGTTTCAAAGTCTGCCACTTTTCTAAATCCTCAAAATTGCTATAAAGCTAATGTTTGCTATTGGTTATAATCTACAAGCTAGTTACATAATTATTAATAACTAGGGTTGCATTTTATTCTTTTCAGAATCCATTTTAGCTGCCCAGGATGAAATATGTCTTTTCTCACGAGGATTATCAACCTGATTTCTCGTTGGCGCAAAAAACAAGCCCGGAATATGTAATAACTTACTAAAAGGGAATAAAATCATTAAAATTGCTACTAAGAGTAAATGCAGCATTATTGGAAAATCTAATGGTAGAGCCTGCCAGTTAAAACTCAGCAAACCTAGGGAAAATTCTTTTACAGCAACAACATCTGTATGTGAAACAAAGCGCATAATAATGCCTGATAAGGCAATAAACATCAGTAAAAGCAACCATAAATAATCTGAAGGTGATGAAATATATTTTACTCTGGCAACATATATACGGCGAATCAATAGCCCTGTTAGGCCAATAAACATTGTAAATGCAGCATATTCACCAACATTTTGCAGTAACACTAATGGTAGCGGTACATCTTTAATAAAGAAACGTAAGTGATTTGCAAGTACCACAAATAAACTCATATGGAACATCCAGCCAAATAGCCAGGTCCATTTATTAGAACGGAATAAAGCAGCAAATAAGATAGCTTCTTTTGCTAATCTTAATACGACTCCACTCTTAGTGATAGGTGCAGGTGTGACAGGTATTTTTAACGGTGCTGGCACCATAGAATATTGAATGATCTTGAATACCAAGCCCAATACCATAACAGAGAAAGCTACTGTGAAAAGTAGTGCATAAAACTCTGACATATTACCTACCCATTAATTATATTTAATACAAAGCATCAGGGATTATTTTATAATTCCCTAACACATGAACTTCTCATAGTTTGTTATAGAATATTTATTCATAACAAACCATGTAGAAATTTCTACAACTTACTTATACACAACCTGTTGGCTTAGGAAGACCAGCAAATTTACATGCTTGCTTACCAGGACCATAAGGGAATAATTGATATAAATACTTAGAATTACCCTTTTCTTTTCCTAACTTTTTAGCAACTGCTTTAGTTAGAACACGAACTGCAGGTGCAATTTGATATTCTTCATAATATTCACGAAGAAAATTAATGATATCCCAGTGGTCATCTTCCATTTCAACTTCATCAATTACAGCCATAGCTGATGCAACTGCTGGAAACCACTCATCCAGATTTACCAGATAGCCTTCCTCATCAACTTCAAGATCCTTACCTTCTACAGAAATAGTAGCCATTATTTAAACTCCAATATTGTTATGTTATTAAATTAATTACAGCCAAGACTGAACGTTTGAATGCTCGGCTACCAAATCAACAAAACCTGCATAATCAACGATTTTTATACCATCAAGTATTTCAGCTTCTGTGAAACCACGTGTGTTAAGGTCTGAACCTAATACACAAACGTTTTTGTTTGCTATTGCAGAAGATAGATCATCTGCAACAACAGTACCTTTTAACGCACCAACCACTGCATCTTCAATCAAAAGTATAGTTGAACCTTCTTTTGACTTTCCAAGACATGATTTTAGTGAATTACGTTCAAAAGGTGATTTATTTACAATATGTAACTTTGCCATTAAGTCTCTCCCTAAGAACTAATTGTAACGTCTTGCTCATCTATCAGATCAGCAAGTTCCGCACGTGTCACTAAATACATTGATGTTTTTTCTGCCCAATCATCATCTTCATCTTCATAGGTCAGTTTCATCAAATTATCCATGGTTAAACCACGTTCTTCCAATGACTCTTTTTCAACATAAATTTTATTAATATCATAATCACCCAAAGCTTTGTAAGCTGCAGAGAAATTTTTCATACCGGAACCATCAGTTTTCTGGTTATCCGTAATTTGAAAAACACCATCATCACAAAATGCTAAACTCACATCCTGGTCAAATGCAGCACTAATTAAAACAACTTCTAGTGATTCTAATGCGTAGACTGTTCCATAAGGTGCTTTAGTATTCATAAACATGAATTTTTTAATACCTTCACTCATATTTATTCTCCTTAATCACCAAATGTTAATAAACGATCAGCCTGAATACCACCTTCGACCAACTGACCTAAGCCAGAGATACGAAATGCAGGATGAATATTATCGGCATCTTTGCCTTGTCTACCCGCTTCATCAGCATCTAACATGCCTCGGCGTTGCGCAGCAGCAATACAAACTACCATATCCAATTCATGCTCCTTAGCCAATGCTGCCCAGTTTTCCGTAATATTACGATCATCCTGAGGAGGGATTGCTAAACGAGTAGCATTATTCACACCATCGTTATAAAAGAACACACGATATATTTCATGACCTTTTTCTAAAGCAGCCTTGGCAAACTGATACGCTGTATCAGATGCCTGGTGCTGGTAAGGTCCTTCATTAATTAATAATGTAAAATTCATTAAAGATTTACCTGTTTTTCTATAAAGAATAATTTCAACTAATCTTAAGATAAGTCTCTTATATTCAATGCTTTCATTAAATGACTAAAAGTGAATATGTGTAGAAGCATTTAAGCTATTACGCGCGCCTCTCCAGTCATCAATATGGAATTTAGTGAAAGGTAAACCTGTCTTCTCAAAGAAGCCAAACCAACCAATACGCTCAATCCAGTCATTCATACGTTCCCAATCTTTCGCATCTTCTTTATAAACGCTTAAGATACGCTTAACTAAAGCCGTTGCTTCAGGCCAACGAGGTGGGTTATTTGGAATACCAGCCGCCACTAACTTCTGGAAAGTCGGCTTACCACGAGCATTTGAGTGATTACCACCAACCCAGATTGCAAGTGTTGTATGAACCGCATCGTTGATTAACATTGGAGGACAAGGAGGATAACATGCACCACAACAGATACATTTCTTCTCATCTACTTCTAATGTTGGATTACCATCGACCATTGCAGGACGAATAGCAGCTACCGGACAACGAGCAACAATAGTTGGACGTTCACAGGCATTTGCAACTAATTCATGAGCAATTTTAGGTGGCTTAGTATGTTGAATATTTATCGCGATATCACCTTGTCCACCACAGTTGATCTGGCAGCAAGAAGTTGTAATATGAACACGATTAGGCATTTCTTCACGTTTAAATTCTGTTACTAATTCATCCATCATTGATTTAACAACACCAGATGCATCAGAACCAGGAATATCACAATGTAACCAACCCTGTGTATGTGAAGGTGATGTAATTGTTGGTCCTGTACCACCAACAATTAAACCTGCTTTTTCAATCGCTTCAATCATTGGAGCGACTTTAGCTTCACTATCAACCATATACTCAAGATTAGAACGGATGGTAAAGCGAATAAAACCATCACCTAATTCATTGGCAATACGTGTTATTTCACGTAGGATAAACACATCTAGAATACGTGCAGTACCCACACGAATTGTGTAAATTTCATCACCACTATGGGCAACATGTTTTAAGACGCCTGGGCGTGGTCTTTCATGATATTTCCATAATCCAAAATTTCTACGCATGGTTGGATGCATGTATTGAAAGCCATCTGGAGCTCCAGATTCGATAGGCATTTTAGGTGTTGCTTTAGCCATATTGATTTCCTATTCTAATAAATTTATTTATCACATCAGGAGAAACTATCCCCTGACACTCTTAATATTTAACGATTACTGAATATTAAGCAGAGACTGCTTCAGCTTTCTTGTCATACCATTTTTTAACTTCTTCGTCCCAACCATCCATACGTACGTATGAACACTGACGAGGTTCACTCACCATATTAGGATCAAGGTCAAGACCAATACCTTCAAGGTAATTCACCAGGCCGATACGTTCAATCATTTC
>JADFVK010000158.1 GCA_015222495.1 Pseudomonadota bacterium | reverse complement strand
TTAACCTGCATGGACAATGGTAAATCGGCAATTTCATCCAAAAATAAAGTACCACCATTTGCAGCTTGAAAAAGCCCTTCTTTATCTGACACAGCACCAGTAAAAGCGCCTTTTTTATGCCCAAAAAACTCACTTTCAACTAACTCAGATGGAATAGCACCACAGTTAACAGGTATAAACGGTGAGTCTGCACGTGCACCTTGTTTATGAATCAACCGTGCAACCAATTCCTTCCCCGTTCCTGACTCTCCACTAATATAGACCGGTGCCTGACTACGTGCCAATTTAGCAACTTTATTTTGCACATCACGAATCGCAGGTGTTTTACCTAATAAGTGCTCGCCTGTCTGAACTTGCTCATCTATTACGACTTCATTTTTACGAGATAATTTTAAAGCCGTGTTAACTAAATCACGCAATACTTTGAGTTTTAATGGTTTTGATACGAAATCAAATGCACCTGCTTTTAGAGCCAACACGGCAAGTTCCATACTGCCATGAGCCGTGATAACCGCAACTGGAATTTGTGGGTATTTCTTTTGCATCATTTTTACTAAATCGATGCCATCACCATCAGGTAAACGCATATCAGTTAAGCAGATATCAAATACCTGCTCATTTAATGCTGAGTGTGCTTGAGCGATAGTTTCAGCTGTGCGGCAATCAACCCCCATATTCTCTAATGTCATTAATAATAAATCTAAAATATCAGGTTCATCATCAATAATAAGTGCTTGAGGCCGCATTACACTTTCCTTTGTTGTTCAGAATTAAATGTCACCCTAAAAAAGCCTTTACTGTCTTGCTTTGCAATATAGTTGAGCCTGAGACCATTAGCTTGCGCCATTTCCCGAGCAAGAAACAACCCCAAACCAATTCCACCTGTTCGCTCTGAATAAAAAGGTTCAAATAATTGTGGTAATGCTGTCTCAGAAACGCCCGGCCCATTATCAAGCACATCAATGATTATTTCATCATTTTCTATTCCCATTCGCACTAAAACTTGTGGCACTTCTGATGTAGCCAAAGATGATTCAGAATAATGCCATGCATTACCGCATAAATTAACCATGATCTGTCTTAATTGTTCTTGATCAACTCGTACTTGTGATAATGGCACTACCGTATTTAGTGATATAGCTGACTTCGGAATATCTTCATTATTACAAAACTCGTCTACAAAACTCTCTAACCACAAAGAAAGTAAGAACGTTGATTTATTCAATACTTTACGCCGACTCAACTGCAGTACCGTATCAATAATACCGTTAACACGATCACTTTGCCTCTGAATGATATCTAATAGCTTTTTATCCTTATCATCAATGGTTTCTGCCTCATTTAACAACTCTGCAGCATGATTAATCGCACCTAATGGGTTTCTGACTTCATGAGCAATACTAGCAGCCATACGTCCGAGTGAAGCCAGCTTCATTTGCTGAGCTTGTTGTGTCAATTCTGATGTGTCATTCAAGAAAATAAGTGTGTCGCCATCTTCCAGCTTTATCATTTGAGGCAATACTTCAGCAAATCCAGGTTGCGGCTGAAATTCATGGGTTGCGTCTACACGACCTTGCCGCCAATGACCTAGTTGCCCAAAAAGCTCTGGCACTTGCATATATAAAGATTCACCATTAATACTATCGCTGACTCCTAATAAGACTTGAGCAGACTGGTTAGTCGAATACACAATATTATTTTTATCAACGATCATAACGCCTAATTGCAATCGCTCAATAATATGCTTATTAAGCATTGTTAACTTACTTGCATCATCGGCATGCTGCTCAGCTAACTGTTGAGACTTTCTGAGTCGTCTGGCTAATACTTGTGCCATCAGAGCTGTTGCAAAGAACGTAGCCCCTAACAGTCCCGCATGGCTGTACCTAATAATGCCATCACCTGTAATCTGGCTATATACAGCTTCTAGCAGTACAGCTAATGTTGCAATAGCTGCAACAAATCCTGCAAGCCGCCCAGGAATTAATGCACCGCCAGCAACCACCACCACAACTAACAGTGATCCTATACCCGTTGTTAAACCGCCACTAGTACGAATTATTATTATTATTATTGCAATATCAATAATTAATTGAACTGTAGCTTGTGATGCAAACTGCCCTGATCGTTTACTAGTTAAGATCAATAAAACACTAGCGACAAAAACATAGAGCACACTGATACTTAGATAAAGTTCAGCATCTGAACTACCTAAAAAGGTAGGTGGTAATTTAAAATAAAAAGCAC
>JADFVK010000157.1 GCA_015222495.1 Pseudomonadota bacterium | reverse complement strand
GTCCCTTATGTCCCCGAATTTAATTTATTAACAGCTCTGCAATATAAGCACCCCCAAGGGTATTTTGTTCGGGCCGAAAGTTTATGGACGGGTAAAACCTATTTTAATGAGGAAAATTCCAGTCGTTTTGCTGAAAAGGATTATGCGGTTTTCAATGCCAGGGTTGGCTATGAAAACAAACATTTTGGTGCCTATACTTATATAAAAAATATAGCTGACAATCAATATTTTACCCAGAAATTTGCATTTTTAAATGCCGGGACGCCTAGTGAACCAAGAACTTATGGCGCAACATTACATGTTAAGTTTTGATTAAACGGATAATATAAAATCTACTTTTCTTATGTGGTGATTAAAAGTGAATTAATCGAACAAAATTGACCTTGCACCTCGAATAAATTCGTTGCACGAAGGTGATAGAGTTGAGTTTTATGGTGAATATTAATGGAACTCAAAAGGTGGGGTGCTGCACTGGACGCATAATGACCCAAGAGGTAATCATGAGAATGGATGGCTTAAACATATTGGTTCAACTTATCAGTAATTATAATACTTGTATAATGAACAGCTACAACTGAACAAATTTCAACTTATGGCTATTAGCTCAACAATTAATAAAGTTTCCCTCAATATTGCTGATATGGACAGGCATTATTATGAAAGTCATGAATTAACGGTAGCACAGCATCCATCAGAAACAGATTTCCGTTTTATGGTGCGCCTAATTGCATTTATGGCAAATGCCAGTGAACAGCTGTGTTTTACTAAAGGACTAAGTTCCGATGATGAGCCTGAACTCTGGCAAAAGACACTCACTGATGATATTGAGTTATGGATTGAGTTAGGGCAGCCTGATGAAAAAAGGATTCGTAAAGCATGTGGACGATCTAAGTCAGTGATTATTTATACTTATAATGAACGTAAGGCAAAAGTCTGGTGGAATCAACAGCAAGAAAAAGTGCAACGTTTTAGTAATCTTAAAGTTTTTCACATTAATGCAGAAGGCGTGGACTCAATGGCTAAACGGTCTATGCAGTTGCAATGTAATATTCAGGATGGAGAAATCTATCTGAATGATGATAATTCAAACTTTACTATTACATTGGAGAGGCTTTAATCACATAAAACATTATATTTTGGTCAATGATTATAGTGTGTATACAAAATGGCTGGTTTTTTACCATATATTAGGCGGATAGCTAAAAACATTATCTAAAATGGAGAGCTCATTGGGGTGGGAGGCGAGGCGGCACATTCACTTTTGGATGCAATCGTGCCGACAATAGCCATATGCTTTTTCTGCATCAATTAGGTTCATATACCGACTATTGTATTTGGCCCATGTTCTATTCCAAAATATCAAGTTGATAATTTTACGCCAAGCCAGTCTTAACGGTAGAGAACTGTAATAAGCAATGGTTAGTATGAATTACCATAAATGGAGATAAAGGTGCAGACAGAAAATATAAAATCAATAGCTTATGCACATACAGATTATGTATGCACAAAAAATGAATTAAATTATTTCTATAGGCAGGTGTTATGGCTATTGACAAATATAAGTCATTGAAACTTAATTGATATCTATGGTGTGTGTATTTTTTATACAATTTAACTAAAGTACAATATAGACGTGGGTTTAGCATGATTTTAAACGATTAATACACAGAGTTATCCACAGGAATTGTGTATAAAAATAAATATCTAATTATCATAATAACTTAGAAGCTAAAGAAAGAATTGTATTGTAATAAGCGAGCTAATTAACCTGGTTTTTTTAAAAAATATGCGCTTACCTTATTGTTGTAATAATTGATAAGTTGATGCTAGAGCTGTTGGAGATATGCTTCGCTAAAAAGCAGTTTTGTATGGCCTTTGTTTTTCGTTAATTACTTTACATCAGGATAAAACAATTGTTCTCCTCCCTTGTTATAATCATTGATTATTTTCTGTCCTTTTTCACTCACTATAAAATCAATGTATTTTTTGGCTAAATCATAACGAATGTGTGGGCCTTTTTCAGGATTGACGGCCATCACATGATAGGGGTTGAACAAAGCTGAATCTCCTTCAAACTGGACCTTTAGAGTTATTTTATCGGAATATGCTATCTGTGTTCCTCGATCAGTTAATGCGTAGCCCTGTTTGTCATCAGCAATACGTAATACAGCTCCCATTCCTTGTCCTACTGCCATATACCATGAGCCTTTGGGTTCTATGGCAGCCTGTTTCCATATCTGTATTTCTTTTTTGTGAGTGCCTGAGTCATCCCCACGGGAGATAAAAGGTGACTGGCTTTGAGCAATTTTTACTAATGCCTCAACCACCGTTTTGGCTGAAGCAATATCTGCTGGATCATTTTCTGGTCCAACAATGACAAAGTCATTATGCATAACAGCTACACGATCAATAAAATCTCCCTTCTCGACGTATTTTAATTCCGCAGCAGGTGCATGAACAAAAACGACATCAACGTCAGCATTTCCACCAATTTTAAGTGCTTTGCCTGTACCAACGGCAATAATATTCACTCGGATATTGTTTTGTTTTTCAAAGGCGGGGTGTAGCACTGCCAATAGTCCTGAATTCTCAGTGCTGGTCGTTGTCGATAGCTTTAAAACATCCTCTGCCCAGGCAGGTAGGGCTATCAGTAGTAGTGTGTTAATAAATAACGTCTTTATAATTAATCTAGTTGTCATCATGTTAATATCCTTGCTTCAATAATTGAGGTCTATGGGGGAAGTCGCAGTCTGTTAAACGTGAAATAATCAAAATGCCCATTGCCCTCGAACCTGAACTAAGCTTGGCTCTTCACCATCATGTGTGCCGCCATCAACATCTAACACATTGACATAATTTGCAGAAAACCGAAGTGTTGATGTTGGAAACCAGTTTAGCCCAACCGTAACACTGTCAGCCTGTCCACCACTGATGTCCCTATCATTTAAATCAATCGAGCTATACCGTGTTGCGATTTGCCAGGCACCAATGCCATCACGACCTACGATACTGATGGGTGAAACTCCGCCAAAGTTACCCTTTTTATAATTCAGTGATTCGCCAGTCAAAAAATAAGCGGCTTCTGCATACCAGCCATCAAAATCAAGATCATCACCATTTTCCCGTCCTACTGTTGTCCAGATATATTCTGACTGAAATGAAAAGGGTCCCTCAACAGCAGCAAATTCAGCACCTAATTTTAGGTAATTTTCACCATTTGAAATGATACCGGTATCAACAATATTTGTGCCTGAAACATGTGTTTCGGCTTGTTGTTTAAAGCGAATGGATTCTTTATCTCCTACATCTCTGTACGAAACAGCAGCCCCTAAATGAATAACACGCGTTTTCTCATTAATCGCTGCATAGGTAGTACGTCCAGTCACCCCCCATCCTTCATCTTTACCTTGGGATGATGTGTTGACGGCATCACCGAAAAATCCCGCCGCTGCAGTCCAGTGTTTATGTTTTGTTGATGCCATGACACCTATGTGACGACCCTCTGCAAAAGCATCTGGCAATGCTCTCTCGGTAAAAGTAATATATTTTGAGCTGGTTTGCTCTTGCAACATAAATGGATTTTTAAAGT
>JADFVK010000156.1 GCA_015222495.1 Pseudomonadota bacterium | reverse complement strand
TTAAACAAAAAAGCAAAGAAGGTTATTTGAAAAAATGTCCACCACGAGCTGGCGAAAAAATACTTCTGTAATTAACAAATTATCTGAAGCCCCTTATAACTTCCCTTTCTTACAAGCCGTACGCTTGTTAGAACGTTCTGCTGTGCTTGGTAATACTCAAAAAAATGGAAAACACTCATTTAATAAACAACCTGTTGCACTATTTACTCCTCCAAACACTGAAACAATACGTTTTCGAACTAATCATGCTCTAAGCTTTTCAACATCAGAAATATCAAAGGTTACTGAAAACAGAAATTCTAAAGATAAAAAGAAATGGGACTTGTCCGTTAATTTTATGGGTTTAACAGGGGCTCAAGGTGTTCTCCCGTATCATTATACTGAAATGATATTAAAACGACATAAGATGAAAGATGAGTCGTTATCAGATTTTCTTGATTTATTTAATCATAGAACTATTTCATTATTTTATCAGGCGTCAAACAAATATAAATTACCAATTGAATATGAAAGAAAAAAACTTAACCCACCTAAAACAAAGGTTCGGGATGATCATTCACAGGTTTTACTATCATTAATTGGTTTGGGCACAAAAAACCTGAATAATCGTCTTTATATTCGTGATGAATCTCTATTTTATTATAGTGGCTTACTATCTCAACAAGTAAAAACAACATCCGGGCTAAAACAGATATTACGAAGTTATTTCAATATACCCGTTGAAATTAATGAGTTTATAGGTCAGTGGCAAGATTTAATTGAAGATGTAAGAACACGATTATCTGGTAAAGAAAATCCAAACGGACAAAACAATTGTTTAGGACGTTCAGTAATGCTGGGGAAAAAAGGCTGGTTTGCACAGGGAAAAATAAATATTGTTCTTGGTCCATTAACAAAAGAACAATTGAAAATATTTTCACCCGGAACAAAATCACTTAAGGCACTAAATGAAATAGTACAAATATATGCTGGTATGGAATATAGCTATGATTTCATCATCAAGGTTAAACGTTCTGATATTTCAGAAAAAATACAATTGAGTAGTAATGCAAAAACAATAATGGGTTGGAATACATGGTTATCATCACACTCAGGTACGTCCGAACAAAATAATGAAACTCTCGAGATAAAAGTATCATCTAGTCACATAAACTAATATATAAAAATAAGGGATTATTTAATGATTACAATAGATTTAAAATCACTCGTTGGAAAACTTAACGAGCCAACCAGAAATGCTCTCGAAGGCGCAGCAGGTTTATGTTTATCACGCACGCATTACAATGTTGAAATTGAGCATTGGTTATTAAAATTACTTGAAATCCCTGATAGTGATTTACTCGCATTACTTGATAAATATGAAATTGATTACGGAAAACTAACACAGGATCTGAACAAAGAACTGGATATTATTAAATCTGGCAATACTCGGGCACCTGCCCTGTCACCTACAGTCGTTGATCTTGCTAAAAATGCCTGGATGTTAGCCTCAGTAGAGTATGGACATCCACAAGCAACGTCGGCTCACGTATTAGCCGCATTAATGCTTGATGAGAATCTTCGCCGTTCTACTGAAGCATCATCAGGTGAATTAAAAAAAATCCAGCCTGAATCATTACGAGTAGTTGTTGGTTCAATTGTTGGAAGCACAACAGAATCATCCAGTGTTAATATTGGTGATACTGCATCCTCAAATAATCCATCTGCCCCAAGCAAATCTCCTTCATTGGATAAATTTACCGTCAATTTAACTGAAGCAGCAAAACAAGGGAAAATTGATGCCGTTCTTGGTCGAGATGATGAAATCAGACAGATTATCGATATCCTTATACGTCGTCGACAAAACAATCCAATCCTGACCGGTGAAGCAGGTGTTGGTAAAACTGCAGTTGTTGAGGGCTTCGCTTTACGCATAGCTTCTGGTGATGTTCCTGAACTATTAAAAGATGTAGCTGTACGAAGTCTTGATTTAGGTTTGTTACAAGCAGGTGCAAGTGTTAAAGGTGAATTTGAAAATCGATTGAAATCTGTAATTTCAGAAGTCAAAGCCTCTCCACAACCTATCATTATGTTTATCGATGAAGCCCATACATTAATTGGAGCTGGTGGAAAAGAAGGACAAGGTGATGCAGCTAATCTTTTAAAACCAGCATTAGCCAGAGGAGAATTACGTACAATTGCAGCGACAACATGGGCCGAATATAAAAAATACTTTGAACGAGATCCTGCTCTAACACGCCGTTTTCAGGTTGTTAAAATTGAAGAACCTGGTGAAGAAAAAGCAGTAAACATGATGAGAGCAATCTCTGTGATGTTACAGAATCATCATGGCGTAAGAATTATGGATGAAGCGATTGTTGACTCAGTTAAATTATCAACTCGATATATCACATCTCGCCAATTACCTGATAAATCAGTTAGCTTATTAGATACCGCTTGTGCAAGAGTAGCTCTGAGTCAAAGTGCTACACCTTCCTCAATCGAAAATACTCGTCGTCTGATTGAACAATCAGAAACAAACATAATCTCACTTGAAAGAGAAAATGCAACACTGGGAAACTGTGAAGATCGCATCAAGGAACTTAACGTTAATAAAATATTACTTGAAGCTCAGTTACAAGAACAAAATCAACAGTGGGATAAAGAAAAAGATAAAGTTCATCAAATTCATACTCTGCAAAAACAAATTGAAGAAGATTTTAATGCGCAGAAATTAAGTGATAAAGAAAAAAAGAAAGATGATGCACCACATCTTTTGTCTGACTCAGAGCGTACCAAAGTAAAAAAAGAATTACTTAAATTAATGGACGAATTAACTAAAATTCAAGGAGATCAACCATTAATACAGGTCAATGTTGACAGCCAGGCGATTGCTGAAGTCGTCGCTAACTGGACAGGTATTCCTGTTGGTAAAATGGTCTCTGATGAAATTCAATCTATTCTTGAGTTAGGTAAGACATTAGCTAAACGCGTAATTGGACAAGATCATGCTTTACATGCAATTGCTGAAAGTATCAGAACATCACGTGCTGGATTAACCGATCCAAGAAAACCTGTTGGCGTATTTTTCATGGTTGGTTCGAGTGGTGTTGGAAAAACAGAAACAGCTCTTGCCCTGGCTGATTTACTTTATGGTGGTGAACAGAATGTCACAACTATTAACATGTCGGAATTTAAAGAAGAACACAAAGTATCAATGTTGCTGGGTTCTCCTCCAGGATACGTTGGATATGGTGAAGGTGGCGTATTAACCGAAGCAGTTAGACGAAACCCACATAGTGTTATTCTTTTAGATGAAATGGAAAAAGCGCATCCTGGTGTGCAAGATATTTTCTATAATCTCTTTGATAAAGGAACTATCAAGGATGGCGAAGGACGCGATATTGATTTTCGAAATACGGTTATTATTATGACATCTAATGCTGCTGAAGAGCATATCCGTGCCATCTGTGCACAAGAAGAAGAACTTCCAGATCCAGAACTACTACTTGAAACATTCAGACCTCAATTACTCAAGTATTTCAAACCTGCATTTTTGGGAAGAACAACTGTTATTCCCTACTATCCATTAGATGATAATAACTTAATGAAAATATGCAAAATAAACATGAGCCGCATAGAGAAACGTGTAAAAGAACATTACGGTGCAAAATTTAGTTACGAAGACGACGTCATGTTACATATCGTAGCCCGAAGTCAGGAAGTTGATACTGGTGCACG
>JADFVK010000155.1 GCA_015222495.1 Pseudomonadota bacterium | reverse complement strand
GCGTTATTAACTTGAACGGAGGTATATTTAATGAAATATTTAATTTTAATAATTTTGTTGACCCTTAGTTTAAATGCAAAAGCCGAACCTGTACCAGAAATAGCAGATCCTAAATTGGGTGACATCGCATTAGCAACCTACATAGAAGGAGAAATCGTAATCATATACAATCCTAACTATTGCAATATGCTTGGTCCATTGATTTGTAACTTCTTTCTGGCACACGAATATGGGCATATAAACCTTGGACATATTCTGATGGGA
This sequence comes from Pseudomonadota bacterium, assembly GCA_015222495.1. GTDB lineage: Bacteria > Pseudomonadota > Gammaproteobacteria > GRL18 > GRL18 > GRL18. The sequence continues at coordinate 3,060 of JADFVK010000155.1, read as the reverse complement.
ACATACGCTGCTCAAACTGATTTCGACGCTGACTGCTGGGCAGCAAAAAATGCACCGATACTGCAGGTGCAAGCAGCATATTCCCATTTTTTGAAGAAAGGGTTTATGGGTAATTGGCCACATGGCACTGGAGACCAACGGGCACAAGGATTATTTAAATGTGCTGGCTTTTAATGGCAATTTTATGGTCCAAATCAAAGATAAAATTGAAAACAATATAGTAGTCTGGCTATTTTGAACCCTTTTAACAGGTTTTATGGCCGGAATTGGAAGCTATTCATGAACAAAAAAATCATAAGCTTAGAAACAGATCAGTTTAATGTGGTGGGAGATTAAGGGGGGCAAGGAGACGTCGAATAATTGTTGTGTGTGTTTGACAACGGCAGGCTATCCGGTGACTTCTTTGGTTTTGCAAATATAGATAAGGGAAGTATAGTTATTGAAGATTTTTAAACCTTTCAGCCCGCGTACAAGCTATGCACTTTCAGTACATAGGGGTAAGTTTAGGTTAAATGGTTCAGAGCCGGGTGTAATAAATTTATTTCCTTGAATGGTCGTCCAGGAACAGGAGGTGAATATGAACTGTAGCTGGAAAGTTCGGTGGGGGGAATTGAACCGAAAACCAATTCAAGATCTGATAGACGCATACCTTGCGTCACTAGATAGATGATGTAATTGAGGCGTATAGCAGCAGAATCAATTTTATTCGACTCTGGCAATCCAGCATCAACTATAGAACAATGCAGGATAGCAGCAAGATCCTCAATTGTCAGAGGGCTATTCAGATCGCCCGCTAGACAATAATTGTGTTCTAAAAAAAATATTTTAAGCACAGGGTTAAGCGAGATATTTCGTGCAGAAGAACCTGAGATATTGATTAGGTTACTATCATTATTAATTCCTTCCTCGTTTAATGAAGCGATTTCTTCCAATGACAAACCGCTGAGTAACAAGGTGATTATTTGTTTACTTTTGTCGTTGGATGCATGGAGTAAAATATCTAAATCCTGGTTGGAAATCCCCCGGGTTACAGGTGTTTCTAACGCATAGTTTTGTTGCTCCTGTGCCAAGGATTGAAATTGATTGTTGCTAAGTGCATTCTTATGCGCTACACCACTGTTATATAAGTGAACACCCGATAAATTGATTGCTGTATTTGCTTCATCTTTCCGGTTTAAAAAAATCACAAACCATACAAGTGATAAACTAATCAAAATTGATCCAGCAATTGCAATCAAGGCATCCTGTATATAATTGGGTCGAATTGGCTCTTGTGGAAGAAAAGCGGGTTCGATTACACTGACTTGAGGGTATTTTTCTACTTGTTTGGCTTCAATTTTTATCAATCTATCCTGTGTTTCATTGGAAAGTGTGTCTAGATTTTTTAAGTCGCTTTGTAAAGCTTCATGTTTAGTAAAGCGAGTGGTAAACTCAGCAGTTTGTTTATTATGGGCATTTAATTGATTTCGTATGTTTTTAAGTGCTTGTGTGGCTGCAGCATATTTTTGTTTAGCGTCAGCTAAAACAACATATTTACCGCTTGTCCGCAGGTCATATATTTGCGCTTCCAGTTTTTCGAGTTTTTCAGGGATTATCTTAAGGGAAGGAACCATTGCTATATATTGTCTTGTAAACCGTTGGTCCATATCAGCAACTTGTTCTCGTAAAATCTGAGCTTGCACTTCGAGAAGACTTAGCGTACGTGTATCAGCTTCAGAGACCACTGCCTGACCACTATTGATAGCATACGTAACTGATTGTAATCGGGCTTTGGCTTTGACTGCTTCTTCAGTGGCAGTATTTAAGGCATCATTTAATCCTTTCAGATGTGCTAAGACCTCATTTTCATCACGCTGGCTGGAGGAAATATTGTTTTCTTTTCTGTAGGTATCCAGCTCATGCCGTTTCGATTCTATTTTTACTGTTAAACCGTTGAGTTCTTGTTGTAAAGACTCAGTGATAGAACTGGTTGATTGTGAAACATCTTTTTTTCTGCTATCAAGATACACTTCAAGCCAGGTATTTATGAGTAAAGGAAGTATTGTTGGATTAGGGCCTTCAGCAATCATTTTAACCAGGTTGGTATTTTCCACTGCTTCAACATTGAGCATTTGATGGATACTGGCAATCGTTAATGTGCTGTCAATATCTTTGGATGATTGTAAGCGCTTTGCGGTTTCTGAGATCAGCTCTTGACCCAGAAGTATTTGTTTTTGTATAAAAACATGTTGAATGTCAGATTCTGAACTGCGTTGATCAATTGCAGTTTTGGCAACGGTTAAGAGACTTGCATAGCTGTGAAAAATGGCAGGTTGGGTGAAAACATAAGTCAATGAAATAACTAAACTGATGAGTAAAGAAAAAACGAAAACCAATAGTCTCTGTGACTTATACCAAGGGACTGATACAAATACTGGAGGGTTATATTCATCCCAATGGTGTTCAATTTCTAATCGCGGGCGATGAGGTTCCATTTTCAATAAATAATTATATCGGTTCTCTAACGCTTCACTATAATTGAATTTACCTGGAACTTGAAGATTAAATTTTATGAATTTTCTAAATGGGGAAGTCCTTTAGCTCCTCCTGATACAATATTTTAGTATTGAAGAATTTCATGAATAATAAAAATGCTCATATCTTTGGAGGCTGGCGTAAACTATCCGCGATTGAACACGGGGATTTGTAGAGTGATTTCTTGATGACAAAACAAATCCCGCCTATTTGGAGGAATTATGTTGGCCTAATGGTTTTCTTGCTGTGCGTGTCATTTTTCCGTGTAACCATGGGGTAATGGCGGTGATATAGCAATTGTCCCTGGAGCGCGACTCGCCCTTGACCTATGATTTAAATTAAAAAACAGTAGAACAAATAAAAAGCATTTTGGAATAACAAGTATAGTCAGTTTATTAATATGAGAGTTACGAGTATTAACACAGATAATCAGGTATTTTTCTTATTTAAGGGTGATGAACTTGGGTGTGGAACCTTCCCTGATGGAACAACTTTAGATGCATTCTCTATATGAAGATCTTGATCATCAAAAAATATATGGGGATG
>JADFVK010000154.1 GCA_015222495.1 Pseudomonadota bacterium | reverse complement strand
TATGAAAACATCCATGTTTTCATAATCCCCAATGATGCCAACCACTTCTCTGCACACTCTCCCGCTGTATTTATCCTCACTTTTGGCGGTTGGAGATCAAAAGCAAAATAAACTGAGAACTTTCTTTTGCTCTTGCTCTTTCGCTCCAAGTGAGGGAATATGACGTAAGAGCAATTTGGTGTGTAGGTTGTGGTTCAGGAGGCTTTTCGAGGCATGGATGCCGAGGTTGAGCGTTACATGGATGTACTTGAGCGTCCTCCTGAGTTACAACCTACACACCGAAGTGCGTTTTTAAGACTATTCCAGAACGTCCCCTTTAAGGTTTAAATCAGTTTGATCCAGCTGTGACTTATCATTGTCATGGGTATGGCAGACGGCAAATTCATAATCAATCCCCTTAATGAGCTGATGTTTAATGGATAACTCCGGAGTAATTCTTTTGCAGCGTTTTTGGGTGACTTTTGATAATGCCTGACATTGTCCACCGGCATAATGCCAGAGTTCAATGATGTTAATCTTACCCTTTTTTACCTTCTCATGAGTTTTTAAATCTTGGTTATCAGGCTTGGTATTTTTAATGGCATCGATTGTTTTAAAGCTTTGAGTAGATTTGTTTTCGACAGCTTGACTCTTTGTGTTTGGTGAGAATTTAGAAATAATAATATCAGAAATGGATTTGTTTTCTTGCTGAGAAAAATTATATAATAATTGATATGCGGAGTCTGACAGACTGATATTTTTTTCCTGCTTTGGTTTGTTATTTCTAATCTTTATCTGGGTTTCTATATGATCTGAAATTTGATTTTGAGCTTGTTGAATACTATTTCTTAATTTTTTCCATTGCTCACTATTAATGCATTGGTTGCACCAGTTATTAAGAGATTTTTGAATTTTCTTTTTATATTTTTCATAATCCCTCTTAGCTAAATCAAAAAGCTTTTCAAGTTTTAATTTTTTATAGATTTTAATGGCTTTTTGACGTTTTTTTTCACTATTCCACCATTCACTATCCTGTAAAGAGTGTGAAATATTTTGATAGGCCAGCTCTATATTTTCTGCATTAAGCTGAAATTTAATTTTAGTCATTTATTTATCCCCCATTTGAGTTAATTGTTAACTTAAAAAATTAACAAAACCCTTTTTTATTGTTATTGTAGCATGATTATTAGATTGAAAAATTGTTTTAAACTTCCTATACTTATGGGTTAGTTATTTGTTAATAAAAATTTAAGATTAGGAAGCCAGTAAAATGAATATTAGTAATTATTTTAATCGTGATAATGATAAAGTGAGTTTTACTCGTGTTCAGGCAAGTTCTTTTGCTAAGGGGGTTGCTGGGGACTTTAATCCTATTCATGATGAAGATGCTAAGCGTTTTTGTGTACCGGGAGACTTATTATTTTCGGTGTTTTTATCTGAGTATGGTATTAGTCAGGAGATGCATATTGATTTTGCCGGGATGGTGGGGGATACGACGCAGTTAATTTTTCCACAAGAAATTCCAGATAGTTATAGTTTATCAGGAGAGAATGAAAAAAATTATATGGATGTGGTTCGTTCAGGTGAACAAACCAGAGATGCAAAGTTTATTGCTGCTTTAGCAGAAAAATATGTTCAATTTTCTGGACAGACTTTTCCACACATTCTAGTGCCGCTCATGCAAAAAGAAAATGCTATGATAAATCCTGCACGTCCCCTGGTGATTTATAAAAATATGGAAATTCATCTTGAGCGCTTGTCTGGTGAAAATATTGAACTGAAATTAACTCAATCTTTATTGCAGAGAAATGGTAAAAAAGGTGAAGTCAGACTGGAATTTATGATTCTCTCTGATGATGCTGAAATTGGCCATGGTGCTAAAAATTTATTATTAAGCGGCTTAAGAGATTATGATCAAGCTCAGTTGGATGAAATTATCAATTCCTATGATCAATGGAAGTCAAATTATTTACCAGTATAAAGTTTTTTAGAATACTTTTTATGAAATTAAATGTAGTGCAATATGGTGAGGCTAACAATAAATCTCAGTGTCCAATTGTTATTCTGCATGGTTTGTTTGGCAGCCACCGAAACTGGACTCCTATTGCAAAACACTTAGCAAAAAAAAAGCGGGTTTATTCGCTTGACCTGCGTAATCATGGTCAGTCACCCCATACTGAATTGATGGATTATCCATCGATGGCTCAGGATGTATTGCAGTTTATTGAAGAACTCATTGTTAAAAATGAATATCATTCCGTCAATATTATTGCCCATAGCATGGGTGGTAAAGCTGCACTTTACCTGGCTCTGACACAAGCAGAGTTAATTAATAAACTGGTCATTGTTGATATTGCGCCGCTTCCTTATCAGCATGAGTTTGATGAAGTTTTAAAAGGCTTTAAGTCTGTTCCGCTAGAAAAAATTAAATCACGCAGGGAAGCTGATGAATGCTTGTCCCATACGATACAGGATGAGGGTTTAAGGCAGTTTTTACTGCAAAATCTGCAACAAACACCTACGGATAAGAAACCGGGAGAATACCAATGGCGCTTAAATCTTGATGCCATTAGCCGTTCAATTCCATTCATTAGCGGTTTTCCTGATACCCGTCAGATGAAGCCCTATCCTAAAAAAGTTTTATTTGTGGGAGGAGGGGAGTCTGATTATTTGAGTAAAGCCAATCAAGCCTTAAGCAAAGAACTTTTTCCACTGGCCTCATTTTCCATGATAAAATCAGCAGGTCACTGGCTTCATGCGGAACAACCGGAAATATTTTTAGCCCTGATAGAACCTTATATGAGTCTTTAGACATTGAAGCCAGATAGAACGACCGCAATGCGGGGATTAATTAAACAAGTTCGTAAGGACATGCCCTTTGATATTCCAGAAGCGAATGTTTGTACAGGTCAGTGTAATGGTTGCCCAAAAAAACTATTGGATTATCTGGATGCGGAATTAGAAGACTGGGAATATCAGTTGGATGCAGGAGATTTACCTGATTTTGGTGAAATAAAGCGAATAGCTAAAACCAGTAAAAAAATCTATAAAGTGATGCAAAAATATGACTTTGTTGATAAGTAAGTCTGTTAATTTAAAGTGAGTAGTTACGTTTATTTTCAACTGATCAAAACTAATTTGTTCAGGTACTTGGTATACAGGAATTAAAACTATTATGACCAGTGATGTCAGTAATACCAATATAGCTTCACCCTCTTCTGTCAGGCGGCGTCTGACACGTGATATAAGCCTGCTGGTCTTATTGCTGATTGCTTTTTTTGTTTTTTTATCCTACTTATATTCTACGCAAATTCAGAAAGACATTACAGTCGCATTAATTGATTCTGTGCAAAAGCTCAGCATAGAAAAAAATAATCGTTTATTTGAACCTATTACCACTAATCTTCTTTTATCGAGAAAGTGGGCACAGCTGGAGTCTTTAACAACGGCAAAGCAGGATAGTTTTAATAAACGTTTTATTCCGATTTTAGAAACCCGACCACAAATTTCTTCAGTGATATTAGCGAGCTCTGATGGTAAGGAGTATTTTTTTACCAAAACAGATGGCCATTGGTTATCACGTTATATTAATCCGGATGAACACAGTGCTGATACGGCTGTTTGGAGTCAATGGAGTGATAATAATCAATTAATAAAACAGTGGGAAGAGACAACTTCTTACCAGTCAAAAGATCGCCCCTGGTACCAATTAGGCATTTCGAAGAGTAATGATAAACCTGTTAAGTGGACGCAGCCCTATAGTTTTTATGCTAAGAAAATACCAGGAATTACCGGGGTAACAAGCTGGAAAGACAAAGATATTACTTATTTACTGGCCTTTGATGTCACACTTTCAGAAATGGCCAGTTCACTGGCTAATATTCGTGTAGGAAAAAATGATACCTCTTATTTAATGAGCTCTGCAGGAGAAATTATACTCCCTCCTAATAATAATCATGAGGTAAAAGGCTCAGCAACAGGAGGCAGCTTGTATGCACCAGGACGTGATGCAGATAATTATATTATTTTTGATTCAGTGAATCATTGGTTAAAGCAAAAAAATCCTTTAGATCAAATTCATAAGTTTTCGCGTAATGGAAAAGTCTGGTGGTATAAGGTGTTTAATCTTAAGAAAGACAATCATTCTATTTATGCAGGAGTGATTGTTGCTGAAAAAGAACTCCTGGATGTGATAAGTGAAAACTTTAAGTTTATGTTAATAGGTATTTTAATTCTTATTGTTTTGGCCATTGTTATGGCAAATATCCTGGTTAAAAAATATGCCCATCAACTCAAAGATGTTCCAAAAACATCTATTATTCATAGTGATTTTTCTAATGAAATATATCACTTGTTAAGAATGGGAGAAAGTGAGACTCTGGAATTTAAGTCCACTATGAGAAAAAATTTAAAATCAGGGAAAAATGGTAAAGAAATTGAAATAGCCTGGTTAAAAGGACTGGTTGGATTTATGAATACCCATGGGGGTATTTTATTAATCGGCGTAGATGATGATGCCAATATTTTGGGAATAGAGGTAGATGAGTTTGATAATGAGGATAAGATTTTATTACATTTTAAAAATCTTTTGAGTCAGCATATAGGTCTTGAATTTTCACAATATATACATTTACTCATCAATCAAATTGAAGGAAAAACAATCTTAGTGATTGAATGTGAACGTGCCCGTCGACCTGCCTTTTTGTATTACAAAAATTCAGAAAGCTTTTATATTAGAAGTGGTCCGGCCAGTGTGGAATTAAGTATTAGTAAGGTAATAAAATATATTCAAAATCGCTATGATTAGGTATTTAATGAAATTTATTTCCTATAAAGACCTTATCCTGCTCTTGTTCTCAGGGCTAGGTATTTAATGAAAATGTGACAGGACCATCATTAAGTAGAGAAACTTTCATATCAGCACCAAATTGGCCTGAGGCAATTTTGTCATAACTACTCCGGGATTGTTTTAGCAAATAGGAAAATAATTCTTCGGCTTCTGCGGGGGGCATAGCGGAACTAAAACTGGGACGTAAACCTTTTTTTGTATCAGCAGCTAAAGTGAACTGAGGTACGAGTAAAACACCGCCTTTAATATCTTTGACGCTCAGGTTCATTTTATCTTCAGCATCAGCAAAAATTCGGTAATTAAGCAGACGATGCAGAAGTTTATCTGCCTGTTGCTGCTCATCAGATTTTTCCATGCCCAGGAGAACTAAGATACCTTGATCAATTTGAGCAATTGTTTGATCATCAACAACAACTTTTGCCCATGAAACCCTTTGCACTAATCCAATCATAGATTTATTTACTAGGAGCTTGATTACTTTTTTGTTGCTTATTTTCTGCAGTAACAGGTTCACTTACAACTTTAATCATGGCATTTAAATCAATAAGATATTTTTGTAATACTTTTGCTTCTTTGGTGAGTTTGCTAAACTGTTCAGTAATATTGTTTCTGGAATCTCCAGCCTTTTTCAACTGATCCATACGCATTTGTAATTCTTGCTTATGTGCTTTTACATGGTGGACTAATGGTGTTAAAGCTAATTTGGTCCAACTATCAGAATCCTGGTTGAGTTGGTAATAAATATTTCTTGCACGACTCACTAAAGAGATAAAGAATTTTTTTATGACAAAGCTTTGCTCTGTTAGAGTGGAATATACACTGGTGCGATATTCTTCTGCATCTTCATAAAGTAGTTCAATTTCTTTTTTATACGAATCAACAGAAAATAGCTTGGCTTTTAGTTCTGAACCTTCTTCTTTATTTTCATTTTGAAAACGAGTATAAATAGAATTAATAAGGCGGTTAGTAAGTTCTACCTGTTTGTCTGCTTCATTTATGGTATTGCTTAAACCATCAAATAAAAGTTTCATCCCTGACTTCATACCAGTGGTTGTCCAACTGCCTTTCATCGTTGTTCGGGCTTGATTAATGTGCTCATCCAGTTTGTCCAGAGCAATAATATTATTAAGCTTTTTTTGTTGACCTAATAAAATTTGGCGACTGGCATGTAGGTTTTCAGCATTTTTCTGATAAATTTGTTGCTCTTCACGGGTTTTCTTAAGTAAGTTATAAATGACGTTCTCATTTTTACCACTTAGACCACCTAAACCGGCTATTGATTTTTTGCGCGCATTAAACTGTCCAAATAAAATGCTCTTAGAGCTTTTCATTAGATCAGTGATATCATTAATAATGGTGTTGCGTACTAAGTTTTGTTTTTGCGGCAATATGTCACTGGACAGTACTTGTTCCAGTTTGGGTAGGTTGCTTTTAGTAATGAGATCAGTATCTTCTCTAACTCTTCCAAGCAAAGCTTTTTGTGCAGATACGGCAAATACATGTTTGCTGTCAATGCCCAAAGTTTTAGAACTTTCCAGGCATTGTCTCTGGATACTGGCTTTTATTTCTTTTTCAGTTTTCAGGTCATCCCAAAGAGTATCAATCTTATTAAGGGCAACAACTAAACCACTATTACGATTTCTACGAAAGCTTTTCAGGTGGCGTCGCCAGATATCCATATCTGAGCGGGTAACACCGGTATCAGCTGCTAACACAAAAATAGCAGCTTGAGCATTGGGTAACATACTAATAGTGAGTTCTGGCTCATTTCCTAAAGAATTAAGTCCGGGAGTATCTAAAATAGTAAGTCCCTGTTCTAGAAATGGATGAGGAAAGTTGATTAGGGCATGACGCCACATTGGAATTTCAACAATTTTATTATCGGAAATTTCACTACCATTATTGTCAGTAATTATATCATAGAGGCCAAGACGTTTAGCCTCTACTGCTTTGACAGGTTTTGTTTTGGTAATTTGGGCAAAAGACTCTGCCATCTTTTCAGGTGAGTTGATATCTAATTGAATGGTTGTCCAATTAATGGGATGTTGCTTATGTTCGGTAATACTGGTATCTTCCAGGCGACTTTCAATGGGAAGAAGACGCATGTATGCCTTAGGATCATCTACATCATAAAATAACTCAGTGGGGCACATAGTGGTGCGGCCTGCATCACTGGCCAGTAGACGACGTTTGTACTTAGAAAAGAAAATTGCATTAATAAGCTCAGTTTTTCCTCTGGAAAACTCACCGACAAAAGCCAGAGTAATACGATCGTATTTTAAAGTTTGTAAAGTCTCGTATATTTTTAAGCTTTGTTCACTATCTTCCAGTCCAGTTGTATTTAGCCAGTCCTGAAATTGTTCAATTGTGGAGACTAGATCTCTTTTCCATTGACCATAAGCCTGAACATTATTGAAAAAGTCTTCATTTGCCATACTTTTTATCTTTTTTTGTGTAAGAGCTATTTTTTATAATCTTTCTAAGTTAAATCATCAATATGCTGAATTTATCAGCTCGAATTCTAGCATAAATTTTTTAAAAAGTTGTGATAGATTTCATATTTATCCTGACTGTTTAACCAAATAAGACAGGAATGAACATAATTAATATATTTAGTACGACAAATACTAATAAAGGTGATAAATCAAATCCGGAAAACGGGGGTAAAATTTTTCTAGCAGGTTGCATTACAGGCTCAGTAATTCTATGGATGAGGGCAATTGCAGGATTATAATTACCAGGGCTGATCCAACTGATAATGATTTGTATCATAATGGCAAAAAAGTAGATATATAAAAATAAGCTGAGTAGTGAACCAATACTATGCCAGAGAATAAATAATGGGTTGAGAGGAATGCCCTGCAGAGTAAAGAGTATGAAATTCTCAATGCATTGTAGAGTGTATGCCAGTGTGAGTGAAGCAATATCCAGTCCAAATAAACCTGGGATAAAACGACGCATAGGAATTAACACCGGGCTGGTTGCCTTGATGATAAACTGGGACAGAGGATTATAAAAATCAGCTTTGACCAGTTGTAGCAAAAAGCGCAAAAGTACGATAATAATATAAAGCCCTATAATCGTACTGATTAAATAGGAGCCAGCATTGACCATAAAATTATTCATTAATTTTTATTTTCCTAAAACCTGAGACAATTCAATAGAACGTTCTTTGGCGCCTTCCAATGCTTTAAAAATTAACTGTTCCAGTTCTCCATCCTGTAAAATTCCAATGGCTTTTTCTGTTGTGCCACCGGGTGAAGTGACTTTATTTCTTAGAGTTTCCGGAGAATCAGTGCTTTCTAATGCCATTTTTGATGCACCAAAGGCTGTTTGAATGGCCAGTAAATGAGCAGTTTTCTGATCCAGGCCGAGTTTTATTCCAGCTTTTTCAAGTGCTTCAAGTATTAAGAAAATATATGCAGGCCCACTACCGGATAAAGCAGTCACTGCATCCATATCACTTTCATTGTCTAGCCACAGAGTCAAACCGGCAGATCGTAAAATAGATTCGGCCAGTGTTTTTTGTTGCTCAGTAACACATTGATTAGCATAAAGAGCAGTTGCACCACTTTGTACCAATGCTGGAGTGTTAGGCATACAGCGAACTAATGCAGGAGTATTATCAGCATTTTCATCCGGGTTTAGCCAGAGTTCAATATTATGGCTTAAAACACCTGCTGCGATTGATATGATTAAGGGGCCATTATTTATTGTTTCAGTGGCAATTTCACTACATACTATTGCTAATTGTTGTGGTTTAACTGCCAGAATAACCACATCCACTGTTTTTACTAAGTCAATATTGTTTTTACTGATATTAACAGAAAAATTAGCAGCTAATTCAGTGGTTTTTTCTGTACTGGGATCACTGACCCAAATGTTCCGACCTTCGACTCCAGTACTGGTCAATCCACCGATTAAGCTATAAGCCATGTTTCCTGAACCAATAAAACCAATTTTTTTATTAATCATAGTTGTAAAAATCTCATTTAAAGTTTCTCTAAGGCAGTTATTATACACCAGCTAAGTTTCTCTGCTACCAAAAAGTGCTGTACCAATACGTATAATAGTAGCACCCTCAGCAATGGCTGCTTCCAGATCATTAGACATACCCATTGAAAGTGTATCCATATCCAGTTGATAATCTTTATTTAGCTGTAACATTAATTCCCTTAATTGTTGAAAAGGGATACATTGCTTTATGAATTGTTCATTACCTTCTGCTACCGGTGCAGGAATTGCCATTAAGCCACGAACTTTTATATTGGGTAAACTGATAATTTCTTTAATGGCATCATGAATATTTGTTGTAGAAAAACCAGATTTTTGAACTTCATTACTGATATTAATTTGCAGGCAGATATTTAAAGGGGGAAGCTCAATAGGGCGTTGTTGACTCAGTCGACGTGCAATTTTTAAACGATCAACTGAATGCACCCAGTGAAATTGTTGGGCAATGTCTTTGGTTTTATTAGATTGTATCGGGCCGATAAAATGCCATATGATTTCCAGTTGAGATAACTTTTCAATTTTTTGCAAAGCTTCCTGAAGATAACTTTCGCCAAAATGTTGTTGACCCAGTTCATATAGGGACTGAATCTTTTCATAGGGGTGTCGTTTGCTGACGGCAAGTAAAGTGACTGTTTCCGGTGCTGTTCGACCACTGGAATGCATTGCTTGCACAATACGTTGTTTAATATGCTCGAATTGCTTTATTATTTTGGTCATTATGATCTATACTTGAGTTCGAATAACATAATTATATCAACTCAATAGTGAAGAATCATGGATATTACAGAATTACTTGCGTTTAGTGCTAAAAATGGTGCATCGGACTTACATTTGTCTGCAGGTTTGCCACCGATGATACGTGTAGATGGTGATGTTAGGCGGGTTAATGTACCTGCTTTGGAACATTCAGATGTTCATGATATGGTTTATGATATTATGAATGATAAGCAGAGAAAGGATTTTGAAGAATTTCTGGAGACAGATTTTTCATTTGAAGTACCTGGTCTGGCTCGTTTCAGGGTCAATGCTTTTAATCAGAATCGTGGTGCAGCGGCGGTATTTCGTACCATTCCCTCAAAAGTTTTGACTTTAGAAGAATTAGGTGCTCCGGAGATTTTTAAACAATTATGTGATTATAAGCGCGGTATTATTTTAGTAACAGGCCCAACTGGTTCAGGTAAATCAACGACCCTGGCTGCTATGATAGATTATTTAAATGATAATATTTATGAACATATCCTCACGGTAGAAGATCCCATAGAATTTGTTCATGAAAGTAAAAAATGTCTGTTGAATCAGCGAGAAGTTCATCGTGATACTTTGGGATTTAATGAAGCTTTACGTTCAGCCCTTCGTGAAGACCCGGATATTATTCTTGTGGGAGAACTGCGTGACCTGGAAACAATTCGCCTGGCTTTAACCGCTGCAGAAACCGGTCACTTGGTTTTTGGCACTCTACATACTAGTTCAGCTGCTAAAACCATTGACCGTATTATTGATGTATTCCCCGCAGCTGAAAAGGATATGGTTCGTTCAATGTTATCAGAATCATTAAGAGCTGTTATTTCACAAACACTCATGAAGAAAAATGGTGGTGGTCGTATCGCTGCCCATGAGATTATGATCGGTACGCCTGCGATTAGAAATCTGATTCGTGAGGGTAAAGTTGCGCAAATGTATTCAGCCATACAAACGGGGCAGGGTATTGGTATGCAGACTCTGGATCAAAACTTATTACAGCTACTCCAAAAAGGTTTAATTGCCAAATCTGAGGCGAAAGGTGCTGCGATGAATAAAGATAATTTCCTATAAATTTAAAATTGACTAAAGCTTATACTATATAAAGGACAATACTATGGATTTTGACTCACTCTTAAAATTAATGGCGCACAAAAAAGGTTCCGACTTATTTATTACAGTGGGTAGTCCTCCGGCAATGAAAGTGAGTGGAAAAATAGCACCTGTGACACAAAATGCATTAAATTCCACGCAATGCCAGCAGATTGTTACCGGTATTATGAATGATCGGCAGCGTGCTGAGTTTGAAGCAGAACATGAGGCTAATTTTGCTATCAGTCGCTCAGGTGTAGGACGTTTTCGTGTCAGTGCCTTTATGCAGAGAAATCAGGTAGGGATGGTGATACGCCGAATCGAAATGACCATACCAACTTATCAGGATTTAAAGTTGCCAGAGATAATTAAAGATCTGGCCATGACTAAACGGGGTTTGATTCTTTTTGTGGGAGCAACAGGTTCCGGTAAATCAACTTCACTGGCCTCTATGATTGGTTATCGAAATACTCATGGTAGTGGTCACATTATTACTATTGAAGATCCCATTGAATTTGTCCATCAGCATAATTCTTGTTTAGTTACCCAGCGTGAAGTCGGTGTTGATACTGATTCATTTGAAATTGCTTTGAAAAATACTTTGCGTCAGGCTCCTGATGTGATTCTAATTGGTGAAATTCGAACCAGAGAAACGATGGATCATGCGATTGTTTTTGCTGAAACAGGGCATCTATGCCTGGCCACATTACATGCTAACAATACCAATCAGGCTATGGATAGAATTATCAACTTCTTCCCGGAAGAACGTAAACAGCAAGTGTTGATGGATTTATCCATGAATGTTAAAGCCTTTATAGCCCAGCAATTAATTCCAACACCAGATGGTAAAGGACGTAGAGCTGCCGTTGAAATTATGATTAATTCACCCCTCATTTCTGATCTGATCCTCAATGGTGAAACCCATAAAATTAAAGAAATTATTAAGAAGTCTCGTGAAGAAGGTATGCAAACCTTCGATCAGGCCTTATATGATCTCTATCGAGAAGAAGCCATTACTTATGAAGATGCAATCCACTCAGCAGATTCGGCTAACGATCTACGCTTGATGATTAAGTTAGGAGATGAAGAAGCTACAGAAGCCATGGGATCTACCTTAGATGGTGTGAGCTATACCGATACCCGTGGTGATAATGACCCCCACGGCATGAGCTTTTAGCCCCCCTGTGTTAGAGTAGGAACTTGTTATGTACTCTAACACAACTACCCTTTTCATCAACTCCTCACTACCAATAGATTCTCAATTTTTTGTTTTTATCTAAAAATGACATGGGTGGTTCATTTTCACGATACCCAATACGTATGGTTTCAGATTTTTTATTTGCTCTAATGTTGAAATCGACTCAGCAAGACTGGCTCCGGAAATGGAGAGTGTTACTAGTATTAGCAGTGTAAGTATATACTTTATTTTTACCTCATTAAATAAAATGATACAAGATTGTATGGGATGTGGAAGACTATAGGGAGCATCTATTTATACTCATTATGCAGGTGATTATAAGTACTTACTTTGGTCACTTCAATTCATATACAATATTTTTTTAGAACAAACATTTAATGCAAAGCTTCTAGGTATAAAGTCTTATAAACTAAACTATAGTTGATATAAAAAGACTATTGTAGAGTAGATTTTTAACTAATTTAGATGTATATTCGCAAATTAGACTACAGACAAGTATGCTCTTTTGGGCTTACCGTTTTAATTCTCTTCTATTTCTAGAGTGAGTTATCAATGAATGAACATCAATCTTTTTTACAATACAGGAAAAAATAATGAGTAAAAAAAAATCTAAGAACTCTAAGAACTCTAAGAACTCTAAGAACTCTAAGAACTCTAAGAACTCTAAGAACTCTAAGAACTCTTCGGATAAGATGTCTAATAAATTCTATGAAAAAGAATTATATAAACTTCAGGCTGAACTTTGTAAATTGCAAGAATGGGTTGTTCAGGAAGGTTTACGAGTCATCGTTGTCTTTGAAGGCCGTGATGCAGCAGGCAAAGGTGGATCTATCAAGCGTATTTTAGAACGCACCAGTCCTCGTGTTTTTAGAGGTATCGCTACACCTTCCCCCAGTGACCGTCAAACATCGCAACTCTATCTGCAACGTTATATCCCTCACTTTCCAGCCGCGGGTGAAATTATCCTATTTGATCGCAGCTGGTACAATCGTGCGAATGTTGAGCCAGTTATGGGGTTTTGTACTAATGAACAATATGAGAACTTCTTAAAAAATATTCCAGTGTTTGAGGATTATGTTATTAAAGATGGGATTATTCTGATTAAACTCTGGTTCGATGTGAGCATGGATGTTCAAACTAAGCGCTTTGAAGATCGCACCACTGATCCACGTAAGCACTGGAAACTGAGTCCTATGGATCTGGAGTCACATCGCCGCTGGTATGATTACTCAAAAACTAAAGACCGTATGTTTGCAGAGACTGATACTGAAACTTCCCCCTGGCATGTGATTGATGGTGACAATAAAAAACGTGCACGTTTGAATTGTATTTCTCATATTCTTTCAACAATACCTTATAAGTCTATTAAGACGAAGAAAGTAAAAATGCCTGCCCGTCAGGATAGTGATGGTTATGAAGCGCCTGATTATCCTTATAAGTGGGTTAATAAATATTAAATAGAACTCTATCGTCTATATCCCCCATTTATCCCCTGTTTAAGGGGAATTCTTATATGGTAGCACTATTGTATTATGTGCTATCATCGACATTCATGTATGACTCCCTCTCTCCCGGGGAGGGAGTTAAGGTATTGTATGAATTTTTGAGCAGTAACGTCCAACAAGATTAATTGAGTGATATTTAAAATATTTTATGAGTCAAAGACCTGCTGTTATAACTTGTCATGATTGTGGCTTGTTACAAAAAATAAGTCACTTGCCTGAAGATGGTACTGTAACCTGTAGTCGTTGTGATGCAACACTACGCAAAATTGAAAGAATCAAACCTGCTGATAATATTGAACATTTACTGGCATTGGTTATCACTGCACTGGTTATATTTATTATTGCCAATAGTTTTCCGGTTATTGATCTGCAGGTGGCAGGTCATGAGGTGGAAACCAGCTTATATGGCATCATACATTATCTATTAACCCGTAGTGATTATTTTTTAGGGGGCTTAGTCTTCTTAACGGCTCTTGGCGCACCTTTAATTCAACTAACAGGTTTACTCTATATCTTATTACCGCTCAATTCCAATGTCATCCCACCTTTTGCTGCGCAAGTCTACCGTGTTGTGCGCTTGATTACACAATGGAGTATGCTGGAAGTGCTTATGCTGGGGCTGATCGTTTCACTGGTTAAGTTATCAGCTATGGGTACTCTGATTCCCAGTGTTGCTTTATTTGCTTTTCTGGCTTTAATTTTTTTTATAGCCGATATTTTAAGCAATATAAACTCGGAGATAATCTGGAGTAAAATCAGCACTATAAAACAGGATCCTCGACTCAAAGACTCTGAACGTCCGGAAAATATCACTAATTGTCATAATTGTCATTTACTGTGTAAGATTCCAGAACATCATGAGGGACGTTGTCCTCGTTGTGATTCTCCATTACATAAAAGAAAACCGGATAGCATGGCTCGTTGTACGGCCTATCTTATTGCTGCTGTCGTTTTGTATATTCCTGCTAATCTCTTGCCGGTAATGGTGGTCTCGAGTTTGGGACACTCTGAAGGTGAGACGATTATGGGGGGTATTATTTACCTGGGCACAAGCGGTGATATGTCCCTGGCTATTATTGTTTTTGTGGCCAGTATGGTGGTGCCGAGTATTAAGCTGATTATTTTAACACTGCTGTTAATTACTACGTACTTTAAATCACAGTGGAATATGAAAGATCGTACACGTCTGTACCGTTTGACAGAATTAATCGGGCGCTGGTCAATGGTGGATATCTTTGTCACCGCATCTATGGCGGCATTAATTCAAATTCAGGGTTTAGCGGTAATAGAGGTGGGTGGTGGTGCCATTGCTTTTGGTGCTGTAGTGGTATTAACAATCTTAGCGGCGATGTCGTTTGATCCCCGATTAATTTGGGATAATTTGGAGAAAAAAAATGAGTGAGTCGTTAAATGCTGCAGAACTTGATAACTTACCGGAGAGTAAAATTAAGCCTCGATCGAAGTTTTCTATTGTCTGGCTGGTGCCCATTATCGCCATTCTTATTGGCTCATGGCTTGCCTTTAAAGCCTGGTCTGAAAAAGGACCTGAAATTAGTATTACTTTTAAGACTGCTGAAGGTCTGGAAGCAGGTAAAACCAAAATAAAATATAAAAATGTTGAAATTGGTGAAGTGAAAGAAATTCATGTCAATCATGATAGCAAAGATATTACAGTCATTGCAGAGATGATTAATAATGCAAAGCCAATATTAACAAATAAAACCAGCTTTTGGGTGGTGACGGCACGTATTGATGCCAGTGGTGTATCAGGTCTTGGGACTTTATTATCCGGTGCATTTATTAATGTTGATCCCAGCAGCGAAGGAAAAAGTACTCATGAATATATTGGACTTGAAGTACCACCGGTTATAACACGTGACATGAAGGGTAAGCGCTTTAGCCTGCATACAAAAAACCTGGGTTCTATAGGTAGAGATGTACCTATCTATTATAGAAAATTTAATGTGGGCCGAGTTGAAAAAGTCTCAATGGATGATGGTGGTCAGTCGGTGACAGTCGATATTTTTGTTAAAGAACCCTTTGATCAATGGGTTAATAGTAGTACAAAATTTTGGGATTCCAGTGGTGTTGATGTTTCCATGGATTCTTCAGGGATTGTTATTGATACTGACTCAATAATTTCAATTATAATTGGTGGTATTTCATTCGATTCAACTTCTTTTGGCGATGATGTGATTCAGGCAGAAAACAATGCCAGCTTTAAATTATATAGCAGTCGTTCAGATTCCTTAAAAGTGGATTATTCAGAGGGGAAGAAATTTGTGATTCATTTTTCTGAATCGGTACGTGGCTTAACCATTGGTGCTCCTGTTGAATTTAGAGGAATTCAAATGGGGGAAGTCACTGATATTAAATTAAAATTTGATCTGGATAATAAAAGAATGGATATACCAGTGACTGTTGTTATTGATAATTCCAAGATACAATTTAAGGGAAATCTTAAACTAAAAAATGATATTTTAAATCGTAAAAAGCGTACTGAGCTTTTAATCAAGGAAGGTTTGAGAGCACAACTGGAAACAGGCAATCTGCTTACGGGACAATTATTTGTTTCACTGGACTTTTTTCCTGATGCAGAACCCTATATGATTGACTGGAATGCTGAATACCCTGAAGTCCCATCTGTATATGGTGCAATGGGTGCAATCAAAAATAATTTAGGGAGTATTTTGAAAAAAGCTGATGTCATGATGACTCAGATTAATGAGTTTAGTTATAAGCTTAACCATAATCTGGAACCTCAGGTATCAGAGGCTTTGACACAATTAAATTCTATGATGTTAGAAATTAAAAATCTCAGCAGTAGTTTGAATCATAATCTTGCGCCTGAATTAGCAAAGACATTAGTGAAAGCTGAAGCAGCACTACAGTCTATGACGGATGTTCTAAAAAATGATTCCGCACTGCAGCAGGATTTACAAACCACATTACGTGAGTTTTCAAGGGCGGCTCGTTCTATGAAGTCTCTCACGGATTATCTAGAGAAACATCCGGAGTCATTACTTAAAGGCAAAAAAGGTTAATAATATGAATAAGACAATTTTATCTGCTTTATTAATTTCAAGTTTATTATTGGTTGCTTGCGGTACTTCTCCTAAGACCCAGATCTATATCTTAAGCTCCATTGAACGTGATACTACACCAATAATGGATGCTCAAAATGTGGTCATTAAAGTAGGGCCGGTGTCTATTCCTGATACATTGGATAAAGCTCCAATCGTTTCTCGTATTGATTCAAATTCATTACTTGCGGATGACTATAATCGCTGGAGTGGTGATTATCGAGATGATATACAGAGAATTATAGGAGAAAACCTTTCTATCCTTTTACCGAAAAGCCATATAGCCTTAGGTCAGGAAACCATGTTACTGCCTGAAGACTTTCAGGTTATTATCAATATCCGTGAGTTTTATGGTCAACTAGGCGGCAGCGTGACATTAAACGTCGACTGGACAGTAGCACGTAAAGGTAAAAATAAAAGCATCACAGTTAAAAAATCAGTACTCCAGGAAAATACCATTGGAGTGGACTATAAAGACTATGTTGCAGCGCAAAGTCGTTTACTGGCAAAATTAAGTCAGGAAATATCTAATACAATAAAAAATAATCAATAAATTTCCCCTTCGTTATTCCTGCATACTTTTAGTGGGGAGCTGGGCTTATTTACGGAATAATTACCCATTTTTGTAACTTTTTGGTAGCTCTCATAGGAGTTCTTTTTGAAACTAGAATTTTTTCATCCTAAATACTGGCTTTTATGGATTGGCTTTGGCTTTTTAAGGTTATTGATATTTTTGCCTTATCCTGTACTAATGTCCTTAGGCAAGGTTTTTGGTCAATTATTTTACTATATTTCAAAATACCGTCGTCATATTATCAGGACAAATATTGATCTTTGTTTTCCTGATATGGCAAGTAGGGAAAAAGAGCAGTTAATTAAAGATAACTTTATTCATATGGGTTATACCATGGTTGAGATTCCCCTTGGTTGGTGGGGGAGTGATAATCAGGTATCAAAACATGCTACTATAGTCGGCTTGGAGCATTTACAATCTGCACTAGATAATAAAGATGGTGTTTTGTTACTCAGTGCTCATTTCACTACGCTTGAAATTGGCGGCCGCATAACTTCTATTAAAATTCCACTAACATTTATGTATCGCCAACATAAAAATAAACTTTTTGACTGGATGCAAAAAAAGAGTCGGGAAGGACAAACTGGTGGAGTGATTGAACGCAAACAAGTGCGTTCAACCATAAAAGCGCTGCGTAATAAGAAACCTGTATGGTATGCAGCCGATCAGGATTATGGTAGAAAACATAGTATTTTTGCTCCTTTTTTTAATATACAAGCTGCAAGTATTACTGCTACAAGAGACTTTTCCAAATTAGGAAATGCAGTGGTAATCCCACTTTTTTCATATAGAAAAAAGAATGCATCAGGTTATTATATCGAGCTTTTAGAACCAATAAAAAACTATCCTTCAGATGATCCGGTAAAAGATGCAACAATCATTAATCAGGTTCTTGAAACAGCAATATTAAAAGCACCGGAACAATATTTATGGGCACACCGTCGTTTTAAAACTCGCCCTGAAGGTGAGGCTAATTTTTATAAGTAGAAGTACTTGCAGAACTCTGTCATTCTCCAAGCCTTTTATCAGCTATATAGACAATATTTCTATCATAATTGTGCAAAGTGAACTTGCTCGTGCTGATCTTGAAACAGTCAATGGCTGGTTAATGAATTAATAAGTATTTTTTCTACTCAGATATTTATCTAGTCTCTTTCCTCCATTTTGAAGTTAATTTATGTTGATATCTTGATTAGTAAATTTCATAATACTAGCTTGTACATATCAAACAAAACCTCTTCAAAAATACAAGCAAATATAACGTGAAACTTAAATCATATATCTTTAGCTGGGTTACTCTGGTCACTTTATTACCTGCAACGGTATTGGGCTTGTTCGCTACATATTATGTACAAAACTTATATCATCAAGATGCTACTGATGATATTCAGCGTAATCTGGAAAATATATCAGCAGAGGTTTCGCGCAGCTTATTAGCTGATCAGGATCTTATTTTAAAGTTGGCAGAATCTAAAGCCTTCAAGCAATTTTTGCCGGTATTAGACTTAGCCCGTTCCTCAAAAAGTCATGTGGATTATGATAATCGACTGACTATTATTTCTCAATTTCTAAAACAATATCAGTCAGTCATTGGTTTGTTCGATACTTTCAGGATTATGGATGTTCGTGGTAACTCCATGCTGAAAGTAAAGGCAGGTCAGAATAATATTACACATTATGAAGGTGTTGATCCTTATCCTATTATGGATAAGGAAATCTTTATTCCTGAGTATATGAAGTTATTATCTGAGCTTCCTATTGATAATGTGAGTTTTATTGAATTACCACAAACACGTGAAGAACTGGGCTTAGAAAGTAATCGGGTGATTCCTGATGCGGTAGTGCCTTTAATGTATAAGGAGCAAAGAGTTGGTTATTTAGCCGTAACAATTAATGGTAATCATATTGATCAATTATTGGATCTGGCAATTCGTTTATATAGTGGTCAACTATTGATAGCTGAAATTGATGAAGAGAATCCACTTCGTAACGGGCAAATACTCTATGAAGAAAATAGGCTGAGTTTTGCTGAAAAAAAATCCACTCTTGAAAAAATCCAAAATAAAAATAAAAGCCTAATATGGGATGCATTTCAAAAACAAGCCTATGGTAAGGTTGCCCATGCTATAGATGATACACATTATTATTATATGGAATACTTTCCTTATCCGAGCTCTCTGGCTTCATGGATTATAGTGAGTGAAGTGGATGATAAAATATTTACTGATACTTTTGAGCGTATACGTGCAGGAATATGGCTACTGACAGGCATTGCAATTTTTAGCAGCCTTTTTTTTGCACACTATGCCTCACGCTCAATTTCAAGTCCTATTTTAAAACTGGCAGAAAACTTAAAACATTATGCGGATGGTGGAAGACAGGTAACAATAAAAAGTAACATTAATGAAATTCAGGAGTCATCTGAATCATTTAATTATATGGCAAAAAAATTAGAGCAGGAACAATATGAACGCCTTAAGGCTGAAGATAGCATGATACAAAATGCTAAATTAGCCAGCTTAGGGCAAATGGCTGCCGGTATAGGTCACGAAA
This sequence comes from Pseudomonadota bacterium, assembly GCA_015222495.1. Lineage (GTDB taxonomy): Bacteria > Pseudomonadota > Gammaproteobacteria > GRL18 > GRL18 > GRL18. The sequence goes on along the minus strand of JADFVK010000154.1, from coordinate 25,432 downwards.
TAAATAATCCATTAAATAATATACGTTCATTATCACGTTTAATCCGCCGTGATATTGAGAAACACAGTGCTTTAGATAATACAGCAAATATGCTTGAAGATATGCGCTCTTTGGATGAAGAAGTGACTAGAGCATCTGATATAGTACAAGGAATTTTAAGTTTTGCACGTCAAACACCGGAGAAAAAATTTTCAGGTATTGATTTGATAGGCTTGTTAAAAACACTGGATGGATTGGTCAAACAGGAAGCAAAACGTTATCAGGTAAAATTAATTGGCTTAGAAAACATTGAGAAATATGATGCTATTATGATCAGGGGGGATCAGGGGAAACTACAACAAGCTCTGGTTAATATTTTACTCAATGCCATACATGCCAATGCAGATCGTATTTTGATGCAAAAAGAACAAAATCATGTTATTACTGATACAGAAATAAAACTATCTTTAACAAAAGACAAAGATAAAGTTATATTATCTATACAGGATCAAGGGGCGGGGATTGATGAATCTATAAAAGATCAAATCTTTGATCCATTTTTTACGACCAAAGTAGTTGGTCATGGAACAGGCTTGGGTTTATCTATTGCTTTAAGCATTATTCAAAGTCATCAAGGTCAATTGAATATAAGTAACGTAATAGATGGTGGCGCTAAGGTTGATATTAGTCTTCCATTTTACTCATAAAATAGTAAACAGAAATTATGAAAAATAAATTAATTATTATTGATGATGAACCCAAAGCAGGACGCTTAATGGAACGTTATCTGGATGACGTTTATGATTGCCAGGTTTTTCAGGATCCGCTAGAGGCTATGGATTATTTTTCTAATAATAATGCTGATCTTGTCATCACTGATATGCAAATGCCAAACTTAAGTGGTGCTGAAGTTCTGGCACAAATTCGTTCTCTAGACAAACAAATTCCTGTGATAATTATTACCGCATACTCTAACGTTGATGATGCCATAGAAGTGTTGCGTTTAGGAGCAACGGATTTTGTTAAAAAGCCTTTTGATATGGAAGAGCTGAAGCTTATTATTGACAAGACACTTAATATTTCTATGCTTAAAGCAGAAAATACTCGTCTTAAGCAACAGTTGAAAATGCAATATGAGCAAGATGATCGCTATCGTATGATTGGTATGGGTGTCAATATGCAGAAAGTATATGCTGTGATTAATAAGATTGCCGATATACGTTGTAATGTCATAATTGAAGGAGAGTCTGGTACCGGCAAGGAGTTAGTTGCCAGAGCAATACATTTTCAAAGTCAATCTGCAGATAAGCCCTTTATTGTGATTGATTGTGGAGCATTGACAGATACATTATTGCAAAGTGAATTATTTGGTTATGAAAAAGGGGCTTTTACCGGGGCAAATAAACAAAAGAAAGGTTTGTTGGAAACGGCATCAGGCGGTACTTTGTTTTTAGATGAAATTTGTAATATTTCAGATAATATGCAGACTAAGTTATTAAGAGTGGTACAGGAACAGCAAATTATTCGTGTTGGGGGGCTTGAGCCCATTGATATTGATGTGCGCTTTGTTGTCGCAACCAACCAGGCTATGGATAAGATGGTGCAGGAAGGAAAGTTCCGACATGATCTATACCATCGTTTAAATGTTATAAATATATTAGTGCCACCACTTCGGGATAGATTAGAAGACTTACCTTTATTAACAGAAGTCATGGTACAACGATTTTCTAAAAAATATCATCGAAATATAAAAGGCTTTGATCAGAATTCACTACAATTATTAAAAACCTATCGCTGGCCTGGAAATGTCAGAGAGTTGAGTAATATGATAGAGCGTACAGTGGCATTATCAGACAATGAAATACTTCACCTTGATGATATACCTAAATCAGTAGAGGCTCCCGGGGGAAATGAAGCACAAATAGATAGTGATCAACCGACTTTAGCAGAATTGGAAAAGCGTTATATTATTAAGTTATTGGATGAAAATAATGATAATAAAGAAAAAACTGCAGAATTACTGGGTATTAACAAATCGACTTTATGGCGTAAATTAAAACATTTCAATATGTAAGGAAGTATTGCATATTGCAATCTTATTTTGCAATATGCCATCAAACTAACCTAAGATTAAATGGAATAAAATTATAACTTATTGAATACTCAATGAAAAATGTTATGGCATGATCAATGCTATATGTTAGGGGTAATAAAAACTATTATAAATAATTTAACCCAATAAGGAAGAAATAATGCAACGTAGACATTTCCTGAAAAACACAATGGCAACTGGTGCTGCAGTTCTAGCTGCATCTAGTGGTCTTTTAGTTCCTGGACAGGTTTTAGCAGCATATAATCAAGCTGCATTTGATGCAAAAGATGTCCCTTCAGCTATAAAAGGTGCTCTAGGTAGTGATTCCGCTGAAGCAAGTGATAAAATTAAAATTAAGGCTCCTGATATTGCAGAAAATGGTGCAGTAGTTCCTGTCACTATCAGCTCAACTTTAGGCGATGTTAAGTCTATTACTCTTATTTCAGAAAAAAATGGCACACCTTTAGTTGCTAAGTTTAATCTGGGTGCAGGTTCTGAAGCCTATGTTTCAACTCGAATTAAAATGGGTAAAACTTCTAATATTATAGCTATTTGTGAATCCGGCGGTAAACTTTACAAAGCACATAAAGAAGTGAAAGTAACAATCGGCGGTTGTGGAGGTTAATAGCCTAAGAAACACCGAGGTAGCTGAAGATTTAATATTCAGCAAACTACTATCTAAAAAAATTTAACGCAGGTACATAAAAATGGCAAAGAGTTCAATTAAAGTTCGTGCAAAAGCGAAAAACGGTATAGTGACGCTTAAAGGTTTAATCAGTCACCCAATGGAAACAGGACTACGTAAAGATAAAAAGACAGGTAAAGCAATTCCTGCTAATTTTATCCAGGCAGTTGATTGTGAGCACAATGGTGCTGCAGTAATGAATGCAGAGTGGGGCGTTGCAATTTCTAAAAACCCATATATTTCATTCAAATTTGCCGGTAAGTCTGGTGATACTGTAAAAATCAGCTGGTCTGATAATAATGGTAAGAGTGATACTTTAGAAACAAAAGTTAAGTAATAAGCTTAGGGGGTGTTGTCAACAGCCTCTGATTATTAAATAGCTTCGAGGGGAGTTTTAAATTATTTTTATAATTTGAAGCTCCCCTTTTTTATTGAGTTTATTTTATTCCCCTTTATTATTTAGACGTAAGAGTTGAGACAGAAGAATGAATGAATCAGAATTTAATCAGTTAATTGATGATATCATCATGCAGATTGAAGATGCATTGGATGAGTTGGATAATGATATTGACTATGAAACATCATCAGGTATTTTAAATATTACCTTAGAAAATAATTCTCAAATTATTATTAATCGTCAGATTAGTGCGATGCAATTGTGGATGGCAGCTAAGTCAGGTGGTTATCATTATAATTATGATGTAAAAATACAAGGCTGGCAGGATGAGCGAAGCGGAGAAGCGTTCAAAACAGCTCTGGATAGATGTTTAAGTGAACAATCAGATGAAGCAATTATCTTAGATTTTTAATCGCCAGATTAAGGCGTCGTTCAATTTCAAACTTAAATTTTAATAATTGTGTAATTTGAATACTTTGGCTGCCCTCAGTATCAAGTAGTTTGCTGGAAAGATCGATATCAGTAATATAAATGGGGTAGGTTTGTCTATTTTTTCGTGTGGCGACGACTTCTTCAGCCACCTTGTTATATAGTTCGTTTCCGTATTCAAATGAACTAAACTCTTTTTCATTGGCGTAAATTGTATATACTCGTTTACCATTATCATCTATATCAGCAATAACCTGGATTCTAAAAAAATGAGCCGGCATTCCCTGTAACTTTTCATATTGATTATAGAGTACTAGTTTTTGTGGTGACTTAGCTCCAATTTGAAATACTTCCAATTGCATCTCTATATCGGAATTATTAGTTTCTATACCTTCTTCTACTAAGGAGGATGATAGTTCTTCATCCAAATCCTGAAATAAATCACATTGTGCATCATTTAAACAGATTCGTTTAATAATGGAATCAAGAAATAGTATAAAGTGATTGATATGAATAATATTTTTTTCAATAGATACTTTCTGATGATATAAACTACCCAGGTTATCAATAATATAAATATCTGCTGTCTTATTATGATTCTGATAAAATAACTGGACATGATCTTTTTTATTCTTTTCAAAGATCAGTTTTATTACTTTATTACCCGCATATTGTGAATCTAGAATTAATGAATTAAACTGAGTTAATGGATAAGAAAGCTCACGAATTAATTCTTTATGATCGACTATTCTTTGATATTTGGCTCCGCTTTCGTCTTGCCAAAGTAAATAAAAACTCTCTTTAATACTGATTAGATAGCGACAAATAGCATGAGACTGATGAGTCTGATTAAATTTGTAAAATGTAGTTAAAACATCTTTAAATAATTGCTTAATACGGATTGATATGGAATTGCTTCGTACAGAAGAAAAACAACAAATCATTGTAGGCAATAGGAGCTTGGAGGATGGATTATTTGGCTGATAATTCCATTTAAGATATTGACATAAGCAGTCCATTAAACCACTTTCTTCACTAAAGTGATTATGCATCACCTCACGCCAGCTGGTGTAATAAACCTGATCAATACTCATAAAAAGGTTTTCATGCATAGCACCATAATTTAAAGCATCAGTTCGACTTGTTGTTATCTGAGAGCCATTTAAATGTTTTTGGAAAAAAGGATCTAAACCAATATTTAAAATTAATAAGTTGGTACGAAGTTGTGCGGGTTTAACCAATTCATCAATGCTTGCATAACCGGGAGATGCATCTGGAAATGTTTTTTCTAAAGCCTGGGTAATCTGTTTAAGTTCATTTGTTGTTAGTATTTGAACTGATTGTGGAAGAACAAAGGTTACCTGACTATTTATCAGATGATTAAAGTACGCCCAGCTGAGTAGTTTAAGTAAATGAGATGATTTTTTTATGGGGTCTATAGCTTGACTTGTCCGGTGAAGAATATCTAAATAGAGTGACCAACCCTGTTCGTCTGTTAATTTGGTTTTACTTTTTGTATTATGAGCAATAGGATGTAGACTAATATGTGATGCATATACATCTGTTGACTTATCATGGTTTATAATTTCAATCTTACCGGCTTTTTTCTCAAATGCAGCATAAAGCTTACGTCCCAGAATATGTAAGTCTCTTTTATTAATGCGAATATCTTCTTTCTTGTAACGAAATAAATCAGAAAGTTGTCTATAGCTGTAGGTTAAAGCATCTAGTATATCTTTATGTTCATTATTTATTTGCTCAAAATCCCAGTGCTTTCTATCATCTAATAAAACGATATCAGGCTGCTGCCAGTCCCAGCTAGTTGTCATTTGAGACATGAGCTTCTGACGCCAGTCAGCAACCAGCTCTTTTTGAGTGATTGTTGTTTTAAGCTTTGATAATGGTTTATTGATTTTTAGATAAAAACAGCGTCTTGCTAATTCTAAGCGTTTGTCACTTTGTTCTTCAACAAGATGCTCAGTAATCTTATTAATGAGCATGATATAAGGATCAAGTTTATTTATATCAGGTTTTTCTTGCTGATAAATTATTGTTTTATAGCTCAAACTCAGCAGTTGTATATCAGGGTATTCTTTAGCATAAGACTCCATCAACAAGAGCTTTAAAATAGATTTATAGGGGGAATCAATGCCCTTATAAATATGCCATAAGGTCGCACCATAAAATTCCTTTGCAGGAATATTGCTCATAGCTCCGAAGTTAATAAAATCAGACTCATTAATATGTCGATGATGAATGGCACTTTGTACAAACTCATTATAATTTTTTTCATATTGTGGAGGAACAATCCACCACATAGGATAGCGGCCAGCAACTAATATAGAAGTTCGATAAAATTCTTCTAATAGCAAATTATGCTGGGTGCTGCCGCTGCTCTCAGAAGACAGCTCATCAATTTTACCCTCACGAAAATTCTCTGAATTAATCAGAAAAAAGTTTACTTCCAAATTGAATTCATCACACCATTGAGTAATTTTTTGTGCTTTTTGTGCCAGCTCTTTGACTGCAATAGGATTTAAATCTTCCCGATGACAGATCCAGATATCAAAGTCACTTTTTTCTGAATAGGCAATGGTACCTGTACTACCCATCATATAAAGAGCAAAGATATCATACTTATGATAGGCCTTATGTTTGTATTCAAAAGACTTTGAGATGACTCTCGCACAACGACGTGCATGCTTATCAGGATGGTATTGGGGAATTCCAATGGGACATTGAATGGAAACAAAGCCGGGTAATAATGGATGATTAATATGAAATAATAAGGGCAATATCTCTAGAAAGTCTGATGCTCTCCGGCTAATAGACTCTTCTACTCTTTTTAATCTGAGATCATTAATTTTTAAAAATTTTTGTATTATTTTTTTATGATTCAGATCTTCAAAGTGAAACTGTTGATGATTATCTAATATTTTTTTCATTGCAAAAATACACTTAGTTGTTCATTCTAGTTCGAGCTCGTTTGACTGCCGCACGTACCTGTTCAGGAGCAGTACCACCAATATGATTTCGAGCTGCTACTGAACCTTCAAGAGTTAATACATCAAATACATCATTTTGTATCTGATCTGAAAATTGTTGTAATTCTGACAATGATAATTCTGCCAGATCCCGCTGTGTATCCACGCCTAAACGAACAGCCTTACCAACTACATCATGAGCATCTCGAAAGGGTACTCCTGCTCTGACCAGATAATCTGCTAAATCTGTTGCAGTAGAAAAACCACGAATTGCTGCTTCACGCATGACATCTTTATTCACAGTAATATGCTTCATCATATCAGCATAAACTTTTAAGGAACCTTTTAAAGTATCAACAGTATCAAATAAGGGCTCCTTATCTTCCTGATTATCCTTATTGTAGGCGAGAGGTTGTCCCTTCATCAGTGTTAATAAACTAATTAAATGTCCATTGACTCGTCCCGTCTTACCACGAACTAATTCTGGTACATCAGGATTTTTCTTTTGCGGCATAATAGAAGAACCAGTACAAAAACTATCACTGAGTTCAATAAAGTTAAATTGAGCTGATGCCCATAATACCAGCTCTTCTGAGAAACGTGATAAATGGGTCATCAATAAAGCAGCATTTGCAGTGAGTTCAATAGCAAAATCTCTATCACTCACAGCATCCAGAGAATTCTCACAAAGACCATCAAAACCTAATTCTCTGGCAGTAAATTCACGATCTATTGGGTAGGTTGTACCAGCAAGAGCTGCAGCACCTAAGGGCATAATATTAATGCGTTTGCGACAGTCAATGAAGCGGCTTCTATCTCGTTCAAGATTTTCAAACCAGGCTAACATATGATGTCCGAAAGTTACTGGTTGGGCTGTTTGCAGGTGGGTGAAACCAGGCATAATGGTGTCTGTCTCACGTTCTGCTAAATCAATCAGAGAATTTTGCAGACGCATAATGGCCTGAATAATATGATCTACCTCATCACGTAAATATAGTCGTATATCTGTCGCCACCTGATCATTTCTGGAACGACCGGTATGTAGTTTTTTACCATTAATACCTATTAAATCAGTCAGGGCAGCTTCAATGTTCATATGTACATCTTCCAGCTTTATTGACCAGTTAAATTCGCCCGATTGAATTTTTTGTTCAATTTGTCCCAGGCCATCAATAATGCTATCTCTTTCCTGTTCAGTTAAAACACCAACATGTGCTAGCATTTTTGCATGTGCAATAGAGCCGTTAATATCTTGCTGATACATACGCTGATCAAACTCTACTGAAGCGGTAAAAGCTTCCACAAAAGCATCGGTAGGTTCAGTAAAACGTCCATTCCAGGGTTTTTCGGCTTGTTTGGTTTTTGCAGTATTTTGATTTATAGACATAATGGCTTCGAATTTTATTGTTTTGGATGAATTTTAGGCTTAATTGGCTTTCTTATTCTAAGAGAAGTAGTATTATAACTGAATACTCAACAACATACACAAAACGATGCCAATAAAAAATACTAAAAATTCGTTATTTTTACCTAATTTCTGTGATCTTAAAATGGTTTTTGCGGTTGTGATTATTGGCGAATTATTGGCTTTTATTCTAACACTAGCACCCTTAAGCATCGAACAGCAACGCTGGAATGACCTGGCATTAATATCATTATTTATTCAGTGGAATGGTTTATTAGGTAGTAGTAGTCTTTGTATTTTGCGTCCCTTCTTTGTTAACTATTCTAATCAATTCGTTGCAACTACTAGTTATCTGGTACTTTTACTGGTCATTATTTTTGTTAGTGAGTTAAGTTTTTTTATTATTGATTATTACCAGCTTGGTTTGATTATTCCATCTACGACACATTGGGAGTTTTTACTACATAATTTATTGATTGGCAGTATTATCAGCGCATTGGCTTTACGTTATTTTTATATACAACACCAGTGGCGTATGAAAATTCAGATGGAGTCAAAAACCAAACTTCAATTATTACAGGCTCGTATTCGGCCACATTTTTTATTTAATAGTATGAATACTATTGCCAGTTTAACCCGTACCAAACCACAGGATGCAGAACGTATAACAGAAGACTTAGCTGAACTATTTCGTATGCTGTTAAAAGAACAGAAAGAGCTTATTCCCTGGTCAGAAGAATTAACCTTAAGCCAGCGTTATCTGGATATTGAAAAACAACGCCTGAGAGAGCGTTTGAGTGTTGAGTGGTCTATTGAAAATATTCCAGACGAAATGATGGTACCGGCCTTATTGCTGCAGCCTTTACTTGAAAATGCTATTTTTCATGGCATTGAGCCGGAAATTGATGGGGGATTAATCAGGATAAAAGTTGAGTATAAACTTAGACAATTAATTCTCTGCATAGAAAATAATAATAGTAAAAAGCCTGCTCATCGAAAGGGCAATCAAATGGCTTTGGATAATATTAGAGAACGGCTGGAAGTTTTCTATCAGGGCAGAGCTTCTATTAATTGTAAGGAAGTAGGAGACTTGCATTTTACTATTTTAAAACTACCCTATTTATCTGAAAGTGAGTCCTTACTATGAAGATAATCATTGCTGATGATGAACCGCTTGCCAGAGAACGCCTTGCCCATTTAATGACTGAAATAAATGATCAATATATGCTGGAATTTGCTCGCAATGGTCTTGATGTGATAGAACAATTTAATAAAAGCTCAGCAGATATTATCCTAATGGACATCAGAATGCCTGGTATGGATGGTTTGGAAGCCGCCAGACATTTAGCTGAATTAGATGAGCCGCCTGCCATTATATTCACTACGGCTTATGATGAATATGCACTGGATGCTTTTAAATCGGAAGCAGTTGATTATTTACTGAAACCTATACGCAAGGAATTGTTAGATAAGGCATTAAAAAAGTGTAGTAAGCTGAATAAGCTGCAACTTGAACGAGTGACTTTACAAACACAAGAGAGTCCTAAAAGAACTCATATCGCTGCCCAAATCAGGGGTAATATCTTGATGATTGATGTTGATGATATCGCTTGTTTTCAGGCAGATCATAAATATACAACAGTTCAATATTATAAAAACAATCTTATAAAAGAAACCATTATTGAAGATACCTTAAAATCTCTGGAGCAGGAATTTTCAGATGAATTTTTACGCATTCATCGAAATTCCTTAATTAGAAAACAAAAAATTGAGTCATTAGAGAAACTGCAGGATGGCCATGTTTTTGTGCTTTTAAAGGATATGCCAAATGGTATAGAAGTCAGTCGTCGTCATGTAGCAGAGCTGAGACGATGGCTAAAATCATGATTATTTAGTTGGAACAAATTGTGTTAATAATCGATCCAGATGATTGGCAAAAGCTTGTCGATCACTTTGACTTAATGGTGGGGGGCCGCCAGTATGTACACCACTGGAACGCATGGTATCCATAAAGTCACGCATATTTAATTTAGCTTTAATAGAATTAGCAGAAAACATCTCACCTCTTGAACTTAAGGCCAGTCCTTTTTTTTCAATTACTTCATCTGCTAAGGGAATGTCACTGGTAATCACCAGATCACCTTCCTCCACTTGTTTTACTATTTCATTATCAGCCACATCAAAACCAGAACCAACTCGCAACATACTAATATTATCAGCTTTTGGGATACTGATATATTGATTAGCCACCAGTGTCAGCTGAACACCTGTTCTTTTGGCGGCCTTAAATAATATCTCTTTAATTACAATTGGACATGCATCTGCATCTACCCAGATTTTCATAGTATTCTGTCTTTAAGATAAGTAAAAATAGTGTTACTTTAACATGATGTTTAAAATTATCAATCACAAACCAATTGCCCCTGATAAATTCCACTTTCTTTCAAATGATCCTCTATCATTTGCGTGGGACGCATTTTATCTTTAGTCCATTGTGGAGCTATTAGTTCGTCCCAGCGACTTGCTACGGCTGTTAATCGCTGCACTGCAATATCGGGTGACAGATGTTGTAAAAATAGAGTGACTTTTTTAATATAATCTTCCAGCTCACAGGCTTGAAACTGACCCTTTTTATAAAGTTCAGCCAGTGGAGTATTTTTTAAAACGTGTAAATTATGTAGTTTTACATTGGATATAGGGAGCTTATTTAATATATGGGCTGTTTCAATAATTTCTTTATCTGTTTCATCAGGCAGTCCAAAAATTAAATGTATGCCGATATCAACACCGGTTTGCTCATGTAGTTTTTTTATAGCTTCATAACCCCTGGCCACATCATGACCACGTTGTAAGAAAGTGAGATGATGATCAAAAAAACTTTGTAAGCCTAGTTCGACCATTACATAATGTGTTTCATGTGTTTTTTTCAATAAGGGTAATATTCGGGAAGGTAGGCAATCCGGTCGTGTGCCCAGCACAATACCGACAATAGCATCTTCGTTTAGGGCAATATCAAAACGCTGTTCTAGTTCAGAAACCCGATCAAAGGTATTGGTATAAGATTGGAAATAGACTAAGAATTTTTTTGCTCGATAACGTTTGGAAATCTTTTCCCGATTAATAATAATTTGCTGCTGCAGAGATTTATCCCGCTCCAGATGATAAGCAGCAGAGCCCCACTCATCACAAAAAATACATAAGGGCATTCTTGAGTTTTCTTGTCGATTAGGACATGTTTCTGCAATACTCACAGATACTTTATAAACTTTTTCATTAAACTGGTTTTTATAAAATTGACTGATGGGAAAGTAGCGATGATTTCCCCATAGCTTAAATAATTGCTCAGGCTCTATGTGATTATCTTTAGACATGTGCTTATCTTATCATTAAGTAACAGGCAAAAAAAATGCCAATTCCGATTAAAGAATTGGCATTTCAGATGTTAATCGTAAAGAACTTTAAAATAAAAGCTCTAAACTAAATTATCCACCAAATACATCAGCAGTGATGTTTCTGAACCATGAATGAGCATATTGCTCTTCACGTGCTCGCATTGCTGGTGATGAGTCCATAGGTGTTAAACCACCTGACCCCTTAACTTTCTGGATTTTCTTACCATCAAAGTTATATACCATAGCAACTGAAATACCATCTCCCGGTGCAAGTACACTATAACAAGTGTTGACTAGTGTTGGAATCGCAGGATCCTTACCTTGTAGGCTAGCAACAACTGCAGCAGCACAAACTTTAGCTTCTGAGTTTGCAGAATAACCAGATTTAGGTAGAGGAGAAGCAACACTGGAATCACCAATCACATAAACATCTTTATGCTTAGTAGACTCAAATGTTTGCTGATTAACTGGACACCAGCCCTTATCATTCACAAGACCTGCAGTAAAGGCAATTTTACCAGCTTTCTGAGCAGGAATAATGTTAACAACATCGCCCTTATACTCATCAACACTACCGGTAACAGTGTTAGTTTTGGCATCAACACCTTCAATAATACCGCCTTCAGCACCTTTAACCCACTCGATTAGGCTGTTATCTGTGCCATAACCATAGTGCTTTTTCCAACCTTGCATAAATAGACCTTGCTTGGAGAACTTGTCTTTAGCATCCAGAATAAGGACTTTAGACTTAGGCTTATGATTCTTAAGGTAATCAGCAACCTGACAAGCACGCTCATAAGGTCCAGGAGGACAACGGAATGGATTTGGCGGTGGTGCAATAATTACTGTTCCACCATCTTTCATTGCTTCTAATTGCTTACGCATCAAAGCTGTTTGTGGGCCTGCTTTCCATGCATGAGGGATTTTCTCTGCGGCAACTTTAGCATCTAAACCTTCAATCATTTCCCATTTAAAATCAACACCTGGAGAAACAATACAACGGTCATAGGCAATATTACCACTCTTCTTAGTGACAACGTGCTTCTTACCTGCATCAATATTTGATGCATAGTCCTGAACGATTTTAACACCCATTGATTCAAGGTTTTTATAACCGAATTTAATTGAATCTAGAGTACGGTGACCACTTAGGACTTCATTACTCATAAAACATGTATAGTAGTCTTTGTTTGGCTCAACAATAGTAACCTGAACAGCAGGGTCAGCACGTTTGATATAACGTGCAGCTGTTGCACCACCAATACCACCACCAACGATAACAACATGACCAGCACTTTTGCCAGCCAATAGAATATTACTAACACCCAGAGTACTAACTGCAGCAGCGCCACCTGTTATCTGGATAAAATTTCGACGTGAAATTCCTGACATATGAAACTCTCCTTTTATTTTTGGCTGCCGTAGTAGTTAAGCAATTTTTCCATACCTTTAGCATCTTTTTTCTGAAGTTTTTGAACTTTCTTCTTCATTTTCTTAGGCATATCACGGCGACCATTTGTGAAGTCATCCATAGTGTAATGCAAGTAAGCTGTCCACTGACCTGCTAAAACGCCCGCATCATCTTCCGCTGATTTACCACCATCTTCATGACATTTTTCACAATATTTTTTGTGAAGTTTAGCACCAGCTTTGGCTTGTGTTGCATCAAATTTTTGATCAGCAGGGACCATTTTCTGCTTAGAAAAATACCCCGCCATTAGACCAATTTCTTCTTCTGTATAACCTTTAGCAATGCGAGCCATGATAGTAGAATAACGTCCATCAGCGTCTTTATAATCCATCATCGCGTCTTTAAAGTAATCAGGTGAAACACCTGCGATTGAAGGGATTGCTGGTCCATTACTGCTACCATCAACACCATGACAACCAGCACAAGTATTGGCGAGATCCAGGGCACTAGGTGTGCCTGCCATGCTATTACCTGAGACTGATAGTCCACCTAGTACTAAAAGAGCCAGTACTTTCTTGTTTAATTTCATAGATCCTCCTTAGGTGATCTTTTTGATCTTATGATCAGTTTTTTACTACTACTTATTATATTGACAATATTGTTATGCCGACTTTCTATTTATAGGAAAGGAATAATATCTTGTCAATAAAAAAATAATTATTTTTTACGTTTCTTTCGTTGCTTGTTTTTATCAAAGTCATGGACTTTTTTGGCATAATCTAAACCTGAAAGTCCTTCATTGTCTTTGATATTCGGATCAGCACCAAAACGATACAACATAATCACAGCCTCAGAATTTCTTTGTATATAGGCTTCTATTAAAGCGGTACTACCACTAATATCCTGATGATTTGGATTGGCACCACTTTTTAATAATAATTCCATCGCCTCAATTTGATTAGCTTCACTAGCCCAAAAAATGGGAGTAGAACCATCATTACTTTGTGCTTCAATACTACAACCACGAACTAATAGTGCTTTAATGATTTCAATCTGTCCATGAGATGCTGCAACCATTAAGGCACTGCCGTCATCCCGATTACGTATTTCCGTATTAGCACCTGCTTCAAGTAGTATATCAATTATTTCCAGGTAGCCTCTTTGTGCGGCAGCAATCAGAGGTGTATTGCCATCTTTATCCTGAGTATCCACACTGGCACCGGCAGCAATTAGTTGTTTTAATACTTCAGGATGGTTATAGATGGCTGACATCATTAATGCATCCCAGCCTGCACGTGTTTTAGAAGTGGTTTTAACCCCTTTTTCTAATAACATTGCAGTGATACTAGCATAACCACCCTCGGCAGCAAATGTTAATGCAGTACAGCCAGGCTTGGTGATGATATGGACATCAGCCCCTCTGGATATTAGTAATTGAATTACATCCTCATTTTCTTCTTCAATGGCAAACATAAGAGCATTCTTGCCATAGCGACCATGTGCATTAGCGCTGACATTGTGATCAAGTAGTGACTTAACCATATCAACATCACCTACCATGGAAGCTTGCATCAATTCCTTTTCTCGTGGTGAAGGATCAGAGAACTTAGTCTTCCCCGCTAGAATCGGAGCGGATGCCAAAAATAAGCTAATAGCTAAGCAAGATGCTATAATAGACTTGTGCTTAGAATTATTTATCATTAGTTGCTTCAACCTCTTCATCATCAGGCTCATCAGGTTCTTCATGAGCAATACCTCTATGACAATCGATACAGGTCTGTCCTTTTAATTGTGCACGTGGATGTTTTTTTCGTGCGCTGCGATCCTGAGTACTAAATTCCATATTGTCATAGTCATGACAGCTACGACATTCTCTGGAATCATTGGCCTTCATCTTTTCCCAGACACGTGAAGCCATGTCCCAACGATATGCCTCATATTTTTCAGTGGTATCAATGGTACCAAGAATCTCATGCATAACATCTTTATAGGCGAGGATTTTGGCTTTCATTTTAGGGAAAAATGCTTTCGGTACATGACAATCTGAACAGGTTGCCTGAACACCGGAAGAGTTTTTATAGTGAATAGTTTCTTTATACTCTTCTAAGTTGACTTTCATACTATGGCAGGAGGTACAAAACTCCATTTCATTAGTATAGGCTAAAATGGAATTAAAGCCTGCAAATGAAATAACACCAGCAAAGAAAATGATAAAAATAGAAAGTACATATTTTCGTGAAAATAGACGGGGTTTACTATCTGTGTTGAGGGATGAATTATCATCAGCCATATAATTTTACCTATTACAAAAAAGTTCCAATTTATATTTTTTATTATAGGAACGAAAGGGCTTAAAATGTTATTATTAAAATCTGTGTAGCAACGTATTCTAGCAGTATCAATATAGTCCGTAAACTGTTTTATAACTAAGGCTTTGATAAAAAATGATGAGTAGTTCATGTATTACCTGCTTTCATTTTATTTTTTTAATATAAAATCCTTTTAAAGCTAGTAAAACAAAGGTTGTATAGATTATTAGTATATTCTGTTTTAGTCACTATAAAACAAAGAAAGTTTTTTGTTTTTTTATTAATATTGGAATGAATTTATGCCATATTTTTTAATTATAGCGGTATTTCTGGCTTATTTTATCTTACATTCACTGCTGGCTTCCATCATGCTGAAGCAATGGCTTGCAATAAAATGGCCGGCTGTAATGCCCTATTATCGACTTGCTTTTAATGTGCTGGCAATTATTCTATGTATCCCCCTACTTATAATTATGTTTCTATATCCCGGAGAAGTTTTATGGCAGTGGCAGGGGCTCAGTTTTTATATAACTTCGGCAATTGCTGTACTGGCTTTAGTGGGTTTTATTGTTTCTTTGCAATGTTATGACTTGGCAGAATTTTGGGGAATACGGCAATTAAAAGAACGTAATAGTAGTGTACATGATCAGGAGAATTTCCACATTTCACCCTTTCATCGTTATGTGCGTCATCCCTGGTATTTTTTTGCTATAGTGCTCATATGGACAAGAGATGTATCATCAGTACAATTATTAGTTTACCTATTAGTAACTGCTTACTTCTTTTTTGGTTCACTTCTGGAAGAGCGTAAACTTATTGCCTATCATGGTGAAGTATATAAAAAGTATCAGCAGAAAGTTGCAGGGATAATTCCCCTACCATGGAAAATTCTCAGTAAAAAGCAGGCGCAGGAGTTACTAGATGAGACTAAATATATTTTAGACAAGCGATGAATTACATCTAAAAAAACTGTACAATAATCCAAAATTCATAACTGAGAAATATTATGATTGTGCTTGCAGGGGATATCGGTGGAACTAAAACAAATCTAGGTATTTTCAATGTTGAGAATAATCAGGTTCAATCATTAATAGAAGCCACCTGGAATAGTGTAGATTTTCATTCACTGGAATCCATTATTGAGAAATTTCTGCTGCATATAAAAGAACACTCACATGAGCATACAGAAGACTTAGATTTTAAAAATGCCTGCTTTGGTGTGGCAGGCCCCGTAACAAAAAATTATTGCCAACTCACTAATTTATCCTGGGATATTGATGGTGAAAAAATTAAACAACAATTTAACTGGGATTCAGTCAGCTTACTCAATGATCTGGAAGCTAATGCATGGGGGATTGCTGCTTTACAGCAAGATGACTTTATCACTTTAAATCAGGGTGATGAGCAAGCTCAGGGAAATATATCAATTATTGCAGCAGGTACAGGCCTGGGTGAAGCCGGACTGTTTTGGGATGGTCAACAACATCAGCCTTTTGCCTCAGAAGGTGGACATACAGATTTCTCTGCTCAGACAGATAAAGAATATCGTTTACATCAATATTTAACAAAAAAATATCAGGGACACGTCAGTTGGGAGCGTATCGTTTCCGGAATGGGCTTAGAAAATATTTATCAGTTTTTATGTATTGAAGTTGATACTGTTCCCCCTGCATGGTTAGCAAAGCAAATGCAGGAAGGTGATAGTGCAGCAGCAATCTCACAGGCAGCAATGGAATCTAAAGATAAAGTTTGTGAACAGGCTCTGAATTGGCTGGTTTATTTTTATGGTGTGGAAGCCTCTAATCATGCGCTGAAAATAATGTCTCTTGGTGGTGTTTTTCTCGGTGGTGGTATTGCACCTAAAATCATCAAGCAATTACAATCAGGTCGTTTTATGCAGGCTTTTCTGGCTAAAGGCAGGCGCGAACCTTTGTTAAAAAAAATGCCGGTTAAAGTCATTATGAATGATAAAACAGCACTTTATGGCCCGGCTATTTATGCGGCGTCCTTACACAACTAAATTAAACAACGAATCCATCAATTTATTAAATCTATTATGAACAATCACACACGCTGGCATCAACGTAGTAATGCTGAAGAAATTGCACATTCTGCGGTACACTGGATTTTACTTAAAGCACAGGAGGCTATTTCACACCATGGTGTGTTTAAAATACTCCTGGCTGGCGGTACGACACCCAAAAGAATTTATGAAATCTTAGCTGAGCAGTCTCAGGAATGGTCGTATTGGCAAATTTATATAGGTGATGAGCGTTGCCTGAATGCTAATGATCAGGAGCGAAACAGTTTGATGATTAAACAGGCATGGTTAAATAAAGTGGATTTTCCCATGGAAAATTTTCACCCGATTAATGCTGAGCAGGGAGCAGGGCAGGCTGCTAAAGAGTATGCTCAATTGATTAAGCCTGTATTACCTTTTGATATCAGTCTCTTAGGGATAGGTGAGGATGGTCATACGGCCAGTTTATTTCCTGGACATGAGTATAATGAACATGAGTTAGTACATGCTATTTCTAATTCACCAAAGCCACCTTCAGAACGTGTTAGCCTGAGTAAAAAAGCATTGTTTCAAAGCCTAAAACTAGTTGTTTTAGTCGCAGGTGCTGGAAAACAAACAGCAGTGAAACAATGGCAGGCCGGTGATGAACTACCTATTGCACAAATTGATGCCCTAAATGGTATTGATGTACTCATTGATAATGATGCTCAAGTTAACAGTAGTAAAAAATAATATGGATATTTCTCAAATAATCGACCCCCTCAATAAGGCACAGCGACAAGCTGTTTGTTCTGAGGCCCAGAATACACTAGTGTTGGCCGGTGCTGGTAGTGGTAAAACACGGGTGCTGGTACATCGAATTGCCTGGCTGGCACAGATTGAAAATGTTTCTCCCTATAGTATTATGGCCGTGACTTTTACTAATAAAGCTGCTGGTGAAATGCGTTTTCGTATTGAAAACCTGCTAAAAACACCATTGCGTAATATGTGGGTAGGCACATTTCATGGTCTGGCTCATCGCCTGTTACGTGCCCACTGGATGGATGCCAAACTGGTGGAAAACTTTCAGATCATTGATAGTGATGATCAACTGCGTTTGATTAAACGTATTATGAAAGAAATGGGTATTGATGAGAAACAACATCCTCCTCGGGAGACACAGTGGTTTATCAATGACTGTAAGGATAATGGTCATAGAGCAGAACATCTCAATCCACAGGAGTTTCATGGCCGGGAGTTTATGCTGGATGTTTACTTTCGCTATGAAGAACTTTGTCAGCGTACCGGATTGGTAGATTTTGCAGAGTTATTATTAAGAGCCCACGAACTCTGGCTTAAACAACCCCATGTACTGAAACACTATCAACAACGCTTCAGTCATATTTTAGTGGATGAGTTTCAGGATACCAATACTATTCAGTATGCCTGGTTAAAAGTACTCAGTGGTAATAATTTGCCAGATACTCATATCAATACTTTTGTAGTCGGTGATGATGATCAATCCATTTATGGCTGGCGAGGAGCAAAAATTGAGCATATTCGTGATTTTTCCCGTGACTTTAATGCAGGCGCTTCAACAGGGAAAAAAGTTTCTGAAACAATTAAACTTGAGCAAAATTACCGCTCTACAGGGAATATTTTAGAGGCAGCGAATTCAGTTATTGCCAATAATAGTGATAGATTGGGTAAAGAACTCTGGACTGATGATAGTGAAGGTGAATTACTACAGGTTTATAAAGCCTTTAATGAAATTGATGAAGCCAATTATGTCGCAAGTCAAATTGAAAAATGGGTAGACAATGGTGGAAAGCGTAGTGATATTGCTATTCTATATCGCTCCAATGCACAGTCCCAACCCCATGAATATGAGCTGGTCAAACGTGGTATACCCTATCGTGTTTATGGTGGCTTGCGTTTCTATGAACGAGCAGAAGTAAAAGATGCTCTGGCCTATATCCGATTGGCTACTAATCGTCAGGATGATGCTGCCTTTGAACGAATTATTAATACACCTACCCGTGGTATCGGACAAAGAACCGTTGATATAATTCGTGATGCGGCTAAAAATAATCAGCAGTTTTTATGGCAGTCAGCACAAGAGTTAATAGAAAGTAAACAATTATCTGCACGTGCGGCTACTGCTGTACAAAAGTTTATAGACTTAATGGATGAACTGGATTGTAGTACCCAGTCAGATGAGATGAGTTTATCTGAGCAGGTAACACATATTATTGAAATGTCATTATTAAAAGAATTTCATGGCAAAGACAATAGTGAACGTGCTCAGGCAAAAACTGAAAACCTTGATGAATTGATCAATGCTGTTAAACGCTTTGATGATGAAGGCGATCCTTTACTTGAAGCGGTAAAAGAAAGTATTCAGGAGATGGGTAACAATGATGATGAAGTGCTTACTAACCCTATGAGTGAGTTTTTAGCACATGCAGCATTGGAAGCAGGGGAAGGTCAGGCAGATGAATGGGAAGAGTGTGTGCAGTTGATGTCTCTGCATAGTGCTAAAGGCCTGGAGTTTGAACTGGTTTTTTTGAGTGGTGTGGAACAAGGTTTATTTCCACATAAAAATGCCCTACAGGATTATGTCGGTGGAAAGCTTGAAGAGGAACGCCGGCTTTGTTATGTTGGCATTACCAGAGCCAGACAACAGCTCCATCTGACTCATGCAGAAAACCGAACTATGTATGGACGTAGTGAAATGGCTTATCCATCACAATTTTTATCTGAAATCCCTGCGGATCTGATTAGTCAGGTAAGAGCTGTGAATAATAATATCAGCTCATTTAATTCTTCATCCTATAATAAGAGCTCATTCAGTGCTTATGATGAGAATGAGGCTGATATTGCAATTGGTCAAAGAGTGACACATAAAAAATTTGGTGAAGGTACAGTAATTGATATAGAAGGCAGTGGTGCTAGAGCAAGAGTACAAGTGAGTTTTGATTACAATGGTACCCGCTGGCTAATGCTCAGTGTGGCAAATTTAATATAACTAGATATATTTGAAAAACTGTTCTTAACCTCCCCCTTCTTCGCCTAAGAGCGCCTACTTTTGGTAGAAGGGGGATTGAGGGGGTTGAGAAATCAACAACTTAAACCTCCTCAGTTTACTACTTTGTTTACAAAGAAGTTATCCTGTGCCCCTTTGCCAAAAGTAGGGCCCACGAGGGCAAAAAGGGGCAGCAGTTAGTTTTGCAAGTATCTAACCAGATTAAGTATTATTTAAAGGATCAAGAATGAAAAGAAGAGATTTTATCAAAGGTGTTGGTGCTGGCTCAGTGACAACAGCCGGTTTATTAGGTGGTATACAATCAGCATCTGCAGCAAAAACAATTAAATGGAAAATGGTCACATCCTGGCCAAAAAATTTCCCGGGTCTGGGGACGGGAGCCAATTTTCTGGCAAAAACCATTAATGAAATGAGTGGTGGACGTCTAAAAGTAAAAGTTTATGGTGCCAATGAAATTGTTCCTGCTCTGGAAGTATTTGATGCCGTATCAAGGGGTACTGCTCAGATGGGACATAGCGGTGCTTACTACTGGAAAGGAAAACATCCTGCCACACAATTTTTTACTTCAGTCCCTTTTGGTTTAACTGCTCAGGAAATGAATGCCTGGTTATACCATGGTGGTGGCATGAAACTTTGGGAAGAGTTATATGACAAATTTAATTTGATCCCCAATGCCGCAGGAAATACCGGTGTCCAAATGGGAGGCTGGTTTAATAAAGAAATTAATAGCATTGATGATCTTAAAGGCTTAAAAATGCGTCTGCCAGGCCTGGGTGGAGAAGTTCTGAAACAGGCAGGAGGTACGCCTGTAACATTACCGGGTGGAGAAATATATACTTCCATGCAATCAGGTGCTATTGATGCAACAGAATGGGTAGGCCCCTATAACGATATGGCTTTTGGCCTATATAAAGTAGCTAAATTTTATTATCATCCGGGATGGCATGAACCTGGCTCAACAATGGAAGCTATGATTAATAAAGATGCTTTTAATGAACTACCTAAAGATCTGCAGGTTATTGTGAGAAATGCCTGCCGAGTTGCCAATCAGGATATGTTAGCAGACTATACAGCTAAAAATAATCAAGCCTTACAAACTCTGGTGAACAAGCATAAAGTAGATCTTCGTCAATATCCTGATGATGTGATCAGGAAACTACACATACTTTCAAATGAAGTAGTTGCTAAAGTAGGAGAACATGATGAATTATCAAAGAAAATTTATCAGTCCTTTACAGAATTTAAAGCCAATGTGATGCAATGGAGCGAAGTGAGTGAGCAAGGTTATATGAAGGCAAGAGCCTTGGTATAAATATAAAAAATAGCAGTATTTTCTCCGTAATGGGAGTATAATTTATACTCCCATCTTTAATTTGCCCAGGTGGTGGAATTGGTAGACACGCTAGCTTCAGGTGCTAGTGCTCGCAAGGGCGTGGAGATTCGAGTTCTCTTCTGGGCACCATATATAGCAACACTTTTAAGACTTTCTCTTAATTTCAATTCTTAAAGTTTTTTTAATTATTCCCTGTGTGGCGATCCTGTGGCGATCATTTAAAGATTTCAGGTAATAAACTGCTATTTGATTAAACAATGGGCTTAAAGTATGTAATAAGTTTAATCATCAATGGTAAGCAAAATGTGTGAAGTTATAGAGGTTCAATTAGAATGGAAATACTCTCCAGAAAACTATTTTGAAGAATTCATTCCAATTAATGGTAAAGGTTTTGACCTATCAATTTCTAATGGTATTGTGACCGCAAAGATTGAACCATTATTCCACTCAGAAAACCCAGATATTAAAAAAAATCTAACAAATTTAATAGAAAATAGATTTTTAACTGTTCAGGTTATGTCACATAAGGATTTTACATTAAGTAAGCCAAGTCGAAGTGATTTAAGAAAAGATGGGGGTAAAAATGTATTTGCAGAAGCGGAGTTTTCTTGCATCTCTATACTCAGTATGTCTGCTGATGTTATAACTCAAGATAAGGATGGTAAAATAGTTTCAAGCACAAAGCATGATAGGTTGGACAAACAAAAGTGTTTTGCTGAAAAATTAGATAAATATCGAGATATTGATAGCACACTCGGTCATATACTTAAAAGTTATCAAATGGCGGTAAAAGATCCGGGGAATGAACTAATTCATTTATTTGAAATTCTGGATGCATTTTTAGGTCGATTTGGGAAAGAGAAAGATGCTATTAATCAGTTGGGAACAACAAAGAGTGAATGGGATGCAATTGCTCGACTCTCAAATCATGAACCTATAGAGGAAGGAAGGCATAGGGGACAACACGCTGGAAAACTTCGTAAAGCTGAAAAGAATGAGCTTGAAAGGGCAAGAAAAGCAGCATTAAATTTAATAGAAAAATATTTGCAATATCTTGAAGTAGAGCAGACTATAAGTGAAAAAAATACAAAAGGACTAATATGACCATGACAAAACCTTCATTAAAAAATAAAAACAAACGAGTTCAAAAAAAGTTATTCATCGGTGAGTATGCAGTATTCGGCTTTGATGTCTCTGGCCAATGCACCCTGGGAGATGAATCAGGCTTTGATTCCTACTTTGATGATTTCATAGACTTTGTTGAATCCAGAAATCTTTGCTTTGGTGGTGGATATACCGGGAAAGAGTTTGATGCTTTTATAACAGCTATTGATTTTCGTGTTTCAACTACTGAAGAAGATCGCCAGGCAATTGAAAAGTGGTTATCTTCTCAGGATAAATTATCTAATATTGTAGTTGGTGATCTGGTTGATGCAAATTATGAAGACTAATTAGTTCCTACCAGCAGTAATAATAAACACCTATTCGACTATTCAAATAAATGCCATTATGACTACCTCCAATAAACGCCTATTTGACTAGGCAGTAACGGGGGAATGGAGATCTTTGTGACTTTGGGGTGTTTTTCATGGTTAAATTTGGTTCATGTGTTGGACTGATAGTCTGTTTTAGTATCCAAAATCCTGTACATCTGTAAGCAAGTCTTTAACCTGTTTGTCAATCCGTTTCTTAAATTCATATTCTATTTCTTCATCTTTTAAAAAGCCTACATTCAGACCAAAATAAGTATTTAGCATATCTTTCATTTGATCTAACGAGTATGTGTCAAAATTTGGAATATAGTTGGTTTCATATTTTGAATGTTTTATTTCATAATATGTTCTAACAAATCTTTTTGGTGTAATGCTCACATCAAATCTTTCGGCTAACCTCTTAACATGCCTATCAAGATTATGGAGTATTGTTTCATTATTTATTTCTGAAAAAAAGAAAGCCCAACCTTTACTTTTATTTTGAAAGACGCAGCCAGTAATTCTTAAATTTAGTCTCCATAAAAGAAATCCTACATCCATTGTTAGGGAGTGTTTATAACTAGTAAAAATCGAAACTAATGATTCTTTTAGTTTTTCTATGGCTCCATCTCTTGGACTTACGAGATCACCCTCAAATTTATATCCAAGGTAGTCAAATGTTTCACCGATTTTTCCTAATATTGACTTCTCAGGACTCTCAATAGGATCATGTATTTTTAGTCCAAGCTTCTTAAATTTTTTTATAACCTCTGATGAGGTATCTAATATTAATCCATAGTCACATAAAATAAATACATCATCAACGTAGCGGTAATAAGCAATTTTTGAATTACTTGACAGTTGTTTGTCAATATTAAGTAAATATATTGTCGCAAGGATATTTGAAATAGATAGGCCTTGAGGAATTCCAATTGCTGTATTTTTGTCAGAAGGCAATGATTTTAATACTGTCGGTGTTTTGATTGCCAGTTCAATAAATTCTATTATTTCTGGATTTCTTATTTTTCGACGTAGTCGCTTTAATAGTTCTTGATGTCTTATTGTGGGATAAAAATTAGATACATCAAGTTTTATAAATCCATTATGCATACCTGACTGAATTTTAGTTTTTGCATTCCTTATCATATTTTGGGGTAGTTCAAAATTAATTGTATCTTTATAACGTTCAAATAAAAAATTACAGAGCGCTCTTAATGCAATTCGATCTCTTATTGTAGGGATTGATATCTCTCTGGGAAATTTATTTCTACCTTTGCTTATGAGTTTTAATTTGTATTTTGTAAATTTGTAACTTCCTGCTAGCACCTTATTTGATATGATAGAAACTTGCTCATCAATAATAGGCCAAAATGCTTTTTGACTTAAATTGTCTATTCCTGTTGCGTTTGAAAGAATAATATGTGATTGATAAATTGCTTTAAGATTTTCTTCCGAAAAATGATGTTCAAATTGTTCCCTTACAGTCACTGGCGAACTCCATTATAAAAAATATAATTACTGGTAGCAGGTAAAGCCCACTGAGAATTAACCACCTTTTTATAAAGTAAAAGCTGATAAAAGCCCAAATATAAAATGTTGGTTTTTTATTTACATCATTGGGATCATTACTAGTCAGGTTAGTGTTTAAAATTGATAAATAATGATCAATGTCAGAATGGTTTTCACAAACACTCAAAATTTGTTCATATTCTTTTGCAATTTCATTCGTATCTTCTTTATTTTTACATGCCCTGTGGTAAAGAGCGTGTAGGGTCTCGTAACTATCCTTTACTAGTGCAGCTCTTTCTTTATAACTAAGGCCATTAATGAAGCCAGATATACATAAAATTAATACAGAAAATACAACCCAAGAAATACCAGCATATTCACTTTGTGTGTTAAACTTTAAGTAATAAATAGCAGCAGAAACAGAGCAGAAAGAATACCATAACAATAGTGTTTGAGCCTGAAAGTCACTAGATAAGAGTCGTTTTTCTGCTTGTATTCTAGCTTTTCTTGTCCACCAAATATTATCTGATAGTTCCATAAAAATCCTTTAATTATAGAACCCAAGGTGTCTAATTTTAGTCAGGTTAACGCCCGTTACCGAGCAAGCCAAAAGGCTAGGAGAAAAATCTCCTCAATATTAGTTGCACCCATAAAATGGATGGTTGACCATAAGGTAACACACCTCGGGAGTAGTTATTCTACATTTTCTGAATTGATATGTCTAAAATCACAATTTCTATGTGATTGCTTTTTCTTGATTAGAGGTGAAATTTTCAAGATGTACAAATAAAAAGGTGAGCCCAGATTCAAGCCCACCTCTGATTGTTACTTTTCACCGGCCTCCATTTGAATTAATTCAGCATGAAATTTAATCAATACTTTTACCTTTTCCACTGGTTAGAATTTTAGCCTGTCCAATTAAGCCTTCAACAGCCCATAATGCACCAGCCAGAATTTCATCATTCAAGCGAACTCCATCTCCAAGGTTAC
>JADFVK010000153.1 GCA_015222495.1 Pseudomonadota bacterium | reverse complement strand
CGGTCGATGTTGGTGATCAATTTCAGGATAATGTGAAAGATTTACCTGAACAGATGCGTGATATGGATGTTGGTAATTAACAACTAACAGACAATACTTCAAAAAAGACCTGCTTTGCAGGTTTTTTTTGGTCTAGTCTTTATTTCGTCAAGATTTAAACTATTCAATATGCCTCAGTACATTTCCTTTTGAGGAGCCATGGATTGAATGCACAGATATACCACCGATACTTTACAAAAAGTATCATGAATTCAATCGGTTACTCCGATTTTAGAGCGATGAAATAGGTTTTAACATCAAGTTTATATATGGGTAATTTCTAACAATTTCAAAATATTAGACTACCCTTTAATTCTAAGATATTGATTTCAGCTCGATTCGCTAAACAGCCATTAGATGATGGGTTTTGAGGGCTATGCGAGATAGTTCAGATTGCATTTTGTAATCTGCTAGATAATTAAAGACAATTAGTAGTAAACAATGGATAACAATTCCTCGAACAATTTTTTATTAGTTAACCAAACTGCTGTTTTATACAAAGCCTCGCTCATAAGTTCACTATCAAATATATTTGCAGCATGGTTAATATACGTGCTCGTCTATAACACTCCGCATGAGACGAATGCATTTCTGCTGGGTATTACGATGACGGTATTAAATCTAATACGCGGTATTATCATTAATGACTACCAAAAAGAAAATAGGTTAAATCTAACTCTCAATACATCCCTATTCGTGTATTTGGTGTTTGCTTTATTGATAGGTACATCTTGGGCGGTTTTTCAGTATGCGCAAGTTTTTCACGATGATGATGTGATTCGGAACATGATCTTCTTAATTAATTTTGGAATGATAGCTGGTGCTGTTGGACTTGTGTCTGTTTGGTTTCCAGCATATGTCGCCTATGTATTCCCACAAGCAATAGCAATCTTCGCCGTATTTGTAATCTTGAAACCAGGTACTGGGTATTACGTTGCGATGACATTTGCAATTTTCATAATTCTAATGACTAATACAGGGTTTCATGTCAATCGTAGTCGTAAGCAAGAAATCGTGCTTACAAATAGCAATAAACAGTTAATCGGTGACCTGAATAGCGAAATTCAGATTAGAGAAAGTGTGCAGTCTGAATTAGAAATCAATAAAGCTGAATTAGAAAATAAAGTTGAGATTAGAACGAAAGAATTGATAGAAACTAACTCGAACTTAAAAGATGTCATTGCTAAAAAAGAAGAAGCAGAAGAAAGCTTACAGTATCTTGCTTATCATGATGAGTTAACAGGCTTGCCTAATAAGAATTTATTGATTGACCGTATCAGTCAGTCAATAAAAATTTCTTCAAGAGACAGTCAACAGATGGCTATACTTTTTCTTGATCTTGATCGCTTTAAAACAATCAATGATAGTTTAGGACATATAATTGGAGATAAGCTTCTAAAAGAAGTGGCAAGCAGACTGATTTCGGCTTTACGTAAACATGATACAGTTTCTCGTAATGGCGGAGATGAGTTTGTGGTTGTTCTCGAAAAACTCAAAAGTCATAACGAAGCCGTTTCTATTGCGAAGAAAGTAATTGAATGTTTAACATTACCCTTTGAGATTGACTCACATACTATCCACATCGGTGCAAGTGTTGGAATTAGTGTTTACCCTTCTGATGGTGATACGCCGCTAATATTGTTACGAAATGCTGATACTGCAATGTATCGCGCAAAACAGGTCGGTGGTAACCAATTGCAGTTTTATGATGCTAGTATGTCTAATCAGTTGCGTGACAGACTTGAACTTGAAAACGAGCTACATCGTGCACTTGAGAATAATGAATTTTATATGGTCTACCAACCTCAGGTCAGTGCTTCAACAGGAATGACGATAGGCGTCGAGTCTCTGATTCGCTGGAATAATCCCACTCATGGCGAGGTCACGCCTGATCGATTCGTTCCATTATTAGAGGAAACAGGACTTATATATTCAGTTGGACATTGGATTGTCAAAGAAGTAATCAGATTTGCTCAAACACAGAATAGGAATGATGTTACGTTTTCTATCAATCTCTCTGCATTGCAATGTAGCAATAGTGACTTTGCTGACTATGTTAAGTCACAGCTAGAAAAATTTAATGTTTCAGCTCATAGAATTGAATTTGAAATTACAGAATCCCTGCTAATTCATGATTTCAATAAAACTAAAATGTTTCTTGATAAATTACATACCTTAGGTTGTACCATTGCATTAGACGACTTCGGTACTGGTTATACGTCTATGTCTTATTTATCTCGTTTGCCTATCGATGTAGTCAAAATTGACAAGTCATTAATCAGAAATATTTCAGAGAACGAAAACCTTAAAAGTATAGTGACTGCAATCGTTACCATGAGTCAAAGTTTAGGCCTTAAAAATGTATTTGAAGGCATAGAAACTGAGGATGAGCTCGCTGAAATTAAAAAGCTCAATGGTGAAATAATACAGGGTTTCATCTTCAGTAAACCATTAAATGAGATTGATATTATCGCCTGGTTACAATCACAAGAATGTAGAAAAGAGGCTTAAGTCTTTTCATATAGATAGTGCGCGTTACCGTTACTTTTTCCACGGTTAGGTAAAAAAATTGCTTTACATAGGCTGAAGTATTTATTCCAGTGTTCAACTTCATTTAATGTTAAATACTTAGGGTAGAGATGCTCGATTGAATCCCAATAGCGTTTGTGCCACTCATCAAGAGTTTTCCAGTAATTTAAACCATTAATATACCAGCTATTAACAAATCTTAAATGCTTATTGTGACGTTGAAGCTCTTTATATGGCCAGATATGCCCGCCAGGAAAATAATCAGCCATAAGTGTACTTTCAGCGTTTAAAAATTGAGGGATTGTGTCAACTGATACAATAATGTGGTGCAAGCATTTTCCACCTGGCTTTAGTATTTTCTCTAAATGTTTAAAAAGTAAATCAAAGTTAGTAAAGTGTTCGAGTGCGCCAATGGACACTATACGATCATAAGAATTTGGTGCGATTTCATCACTCTTTGTTTCTCCAATGTACTTGGATACTAATTTACAGCGTGAGTTGTATTTAATTAACGATTCAGTGACATATTTCGATTGTACGACACTTGGGTTGATGCCTGTTACAGTTACATTTGGAAAAGTTTCTAGCAAATATTTCATAAAACCACCAAAACCACAGCCTAAGTCCAGGATATTATGTCCATCTTTAATTTCTGCTCTTTCTACTAATAGTTTGTATTTTTCTATTTGTGCTTGTTCCAGTGATAACTTCTCATTGATTACCGGGCTGTTATCATCGGCACCATAGTAAGCCATGGTATAAGCCATAAATTCCTTATCTAAGAAGGCTTGATATAGCGCGAATTCATTATTGTAGTGCTCAATAGTTTCACTATTTGTTTCTTTTTTTGCTAATTCACCCTCAAATGAGCTGAGGTTATACTGTTCAGGTAATTCACTATTACCCTGCCAACGTTTATATTCACGTTCAAAATAACGCGCCATTTGTTTTTCAAATTTTTCTATTTCAATAGAGCCATAACTGTGTATGTTCGCGTCTGCAAGTAGCTTAATAATTTCTTTTGACATCTTATTGTTTACTAAAAAGGTGAATATTTTTTTAATGCTATAACCGCGTTTAGCCCACCAAATGCGAATGAGTTGGAAATTGCGACATCAATTGCTTTCTCTCTAGCATGATTCGGCACATAGTCTAAATCGCATAATGGGTCGGCAACGGTAAAATTGGCTGTGGGTGGAATAATGCCATGGTAAATCGCTAAAGTTGTGGCTATGAGCTCTAAGGCGCTTGATGCGCCTAAGGCATGACCATGTAT
>JADFVK010000152.1 GCA_015222495.1 Pseudomonadota bacterium | reverse complement strand
TAGTAATAACTAGTAATAACTAGTCAATATTCAGATACTAAAAAAGGTTTATTACAATGGATAATTATGTATTTATTGCCATGTCCGGTGCTAAAGAAAATATGCTCAACCAGCAATTGCATATGAATAATATGGCCAATGCTAATACCACGGGGTTTCGTTCTGATTTTGCAACGGCTAGAAGTGAGCCTGTGTTTGGTCCGGGACTGCCGACTAGAGTGTATTCCATGACGCAAAATCCGGCTACTGATTTTAAACCGGGTGGCATGATTTCTACTGGAAATTCATTAGATGTTGCTATTCAAGGTGACGGTTTTTTGGCTGTGCTGGATAGAAATGGGGAAGAAGCCTACACCAGAGCAGGTGATTTGCGTTTGACTGAGACGGGTATGCTGACCACAGGAGCAGGCTTGCCGGTTATCGGTGATGGTGGTCCTATCACAATACCACCAGCACAAAAAATGGATATTATGGCTGATGGAACGATTAGTATTGTGCCTATTGGTGCAGTTAATAATGCCACTGCTGTTGTGGGACGTTTGAAATTGGTGAATCCAGATATAAATGATTTGAAAAAAAATGAAGAGGGTCTGATTGTACAAAGAAATGGTGAGCCTGCTGAAGCAGATGGCGAAGTCAGAGTTGTTTCAGGTATGGTGGAAAGTTCAAATGTGAATGCTATTACTGAAATGGTGAATATGATGAGCCTGGCTCGACAATATGAAATGCAGGTCAAACTAATGAAAAAAGCGGAAGAAATGGATCAGTCCAGTTCACAATTACTCAGACTTAATGGGTAGAAAAAAGTCTAAAGTCTAAAGATAAAAGACAGAAGATTACAAAATCTAGGAGAATATGAATGAATCCAGCACTATGGGTGGCGAAAACCGGATTAGATGCACAGCAGACGCGCTTGCAAATTGTTTCAAATAATTTAGCCAATGCCAGTACAACCGGCTTTAAAAAAGACCGGGCAGTATTTGAGGACCTGATGTATCAAAATGCCAGACAGCCTGGTGCTCAGGCGACACAGGATACAACCTTGCCTTCTGGTTTAATGTTGGGTACTGGTGTGCGGGTGGCGGCTTCACAGAAAATGCATATTCAGGGTAGTGTTATTACTACGGGTAATGCTCTGGATATTTCTATTCAGGGTGATGGTTTTTTTCAGGTACTGAGACCTAATGGTGATATAGCATATACTCGCGATGGCTCTTTTCAGGTTGATGAACAGGGTAGAATGGTGACCTCTGATGGTTTGTTATTAGATCCGGGTATTACTTTTCCTGAAAATACAATCTCAATTACTGTGGGTACGGATGGTACGGTATCAGCTTTAGAGCCTGGCAATACTACACCTTCTAATGTGGGTACCATAGAAACAGCTTCTTTTATTAATCCATCAGGTTTAATGCCTATTGGTGATAATCAGTTTTTAGAATCTGTAGCCAGTGGTGCTCCGGGTACTGGAATTCCAGGAGAAGA
Organism: Pseudomonadota bacterium; assembly: GCA_015222495.1. Lineage (GTDB taxonomy): Bacteria > Pseudomonadota > Gammaproteobacteria > GRL18 > GRL18 > GRL18. The sequence continues at coordinate 15,209 of JADFVK010000152.1, read as the reverse complement.
CAGTCGTGGACATTTATTACAAGGGTCTCTGGAAAGCTCCAATGTTAATACTGTTGAAGAATTGGTGAACCTGATTGAAACACAAAGAACGTTTGAAATGAATTCAAAATCTTTATCAACGGCAGATCAAATGCTGCAATATCTGGCTCAAAACACTTAATATCTTCAAGGTAATGAAATGAAAGCTAAAAGGTTGAGGTGTAATATGTTATATAAAAGATTATATCTACCCATCTTGATAGGTGTTGCCTTTATCTCAGGCTGTGCCACACCACATCTTGAGCCGGATGCAAAATATGCACCTGTCAGTCCACCTATTGTTGTCAATAAGCCTCAAAATTCGGGCTCAATTTATCTTAATGATAATAATTTGAACTTGTTTGAAACTGTCAAGGCTCATAGGATAGGGGATATTCTAACGATTGTTTTTGATGAGAATACAGTGGGTAAGAAGGAAACTAAAACAGAAGACAATAAGACTTCTGCGATTGGTTTAGCTAATCCTACAGTTTTTGGTAAGGCTGTGACAACGGATCCAATCACAGGCAATGCGACATCGAATGCTGGTGCTGGTTGGGCTGATGGATTGCTCAGAGGTTTAAACACCAGTATTGAATCCAGTGGTGATTTTAAATCCAAGGGTAAAAGTGAGCAGAAAAATAGTTTAACCGGACATATTGGTGTTACAGTCACAGAAGTATTTTCCAATGGAAATCTGGTGGTACGCGGTGAAAAGCTGGTAACTATTAATCAGGGTGATGAATATATTCAATTATCCGGTATTATTCGTGGCCGTGATGTAGGCCTGGATAACAAAATATCCTCTTCAAAAGTGGCTAATGCTCGAATTACCTATAGTGGCGTGGGCTTAACCCATGATTCAAACAAAGGTGGCTGGGGTACACGCTTTTATATGGGAGACATGTGGCCATTTTAGAACTTTAGAAATCTTCGATTTCGTAAAAGTTCTTATATTTTCTTTGTTGCAACAAATAAGAAAAATAATTTTTTGGACTAATTATCTCTTTGTTGCAACAAAGGAAAAACTCTAGTATTTATCCTGACTTATGACTGATAATTACCATTTGAGCCTTATGCTCACTTGTTTTCAGTACTTAGACTCTTTATTACAATAAGTCACTACGTTTGCTATGCCCGCTTTTGGGTGCAGACAGTTCTAAGTTCTAAAAACATGCAATCATAAGACTTTAATTAGTTTAAAGTTGGGAGTTATCAGTACGTACTAACTAAACAGCTTCCACTCATCCTGTGTTAAAATCCCCTCTTTTAACTCAAATTCTCATTGCATGAACCCCTCAAAAAACTCAATAGATGCCTTTTTATTAACCCGTCAATGGCGTGATACAGCCAAGGGTATTATGCTGGATTTCTGGTTCTCAAGTCATAATGGCCCTGTTCATGTCTTAATTGAAAACCAACAGGCAATTTTCTTTATCAGGCAAGAAGATACAGAACAAATAAAAAACATTCTCTATTCTTTGCTGGATATCACTATAAAACCTTTAGATTTAAGTACTTTTGATCATAAACCCATTTCAGGAGTTTATTTTAAGTCTCAACAGCTTCTTTATCAGGCAAGAGAGCTATTACAAATAAACCATCTTAAATTTTATGAAGCTGATATCAGACCAGTAGAACGTTTTTTGACGGAACGCTTTCTAACTGGTCCAGTGACCATTTACCCTAATGAGCTATGTAATGGCAGTCTGCAGGATAATTCAGTTCAGCTTGTTATTAATCCCCAAATTAAAGCTATAGATAAATACCGGCCAAAATTAAAAATTATGTCTCTGGATATTGAAACAGCCTATGATAGCCAGGAACTTTATTCAATTTCATTACTCATGGAACAATGGCATGTCACTTTAATGAAAGGGGATGAGCATGAGGGGGAAACTAAGCAAAACATTGAGTTTTTTAATAATGAGAAATCCCTCTTATTACGTTTTATAGAACTTATTCTGGAACAGGACCCAGATATTGTTATTGGCTGGAATGTAATCAATTTTGACTTTCAATTTTTACAAAAAAAAGCAGATAGTTTAAAACTATCCCTGGCTATTGGTCGTTCAGAAAGTTTGCCGGTGTGGAGAAAAGCACAAACAGAGCAGCTGCATTATTTTTTATTGATTCCCGGGCGAGTGGTTTTAGATGGGATTGATACACTAAAGAGTGCAACCTGGAATTTCCCCAGCTTTTCCCTGCAAGCTGTTGCCAGTGAGTTATTAGGAAGAGGCAAACTGATAAAAAAAGAAACTCAGGCTGATTATGATAAATGGAAAAATGCCAAAGAAATTAAACGTCAATTTCATCAAGATAAACTCTCTCTTGCAAGGTATAACCTGGAAGATTGTCAATTGGTCTGGGATATTTTTGAACACACAGATTTAATTGCTTTTGCTATTGAACGTGCCAGACTGACGGGGCTGGAAATGGATAGAACCGGGGGCTCAGTGGCTGCCTTTGACAACTTATATTTACCCCGATTACATCGTAAGGGATTTGTTGCACCCAATCTAAACGATCGAGTTGAAAACCTGTCTGCACCAGGTGGCTATGTGATGAACTCTAAACCGGGTTTATATCAGGATGTCATTGTATTAGATTATAAAAGTTTGTACCCTTCAATTATTCGTACTTTTTCTGTTGATCCCTATGCTCGGGTTAAAGCTGAAAAGCTAGAAATAAAAGACTGTGTTGCTGGTTTTAATGGTGTCAGTTTTGCACGTAATGAGGCTATCTTACCGGATATTATTGAATCTTTATGGCAGGCCAGGGATAAGGCAAAGGAGGAAAAGAATAAAACACTCTCTCAGGCAATAAAAATTATCATGAACTCATTTTATGGTGTCTTAGGTACTGCAGGCTGTCGAATTCATGATGCCCGCTTGACCAGTTCAATTACTCTGAGAGGGCATGAAATAATGAAGCAGACAGCTTTTTTAATTGCAGAGTCCGGTTATGATGTTATCTATGGTGATACAGATTCAGTCTTTGTTTCATTGAACAATGATAATAATCTTATAGACAAGAAATACGTTGATAAAATTGGACAGAACCTGGTTAATAAAATTAATCAATACTGGCAGGATGAATTGACTAAAAAATATCAGATTCACTCGTCTTTAGAAATGGAATATGAAACGCATTATTGTCGTTTTTTTATGCCTACCATACGTGGTTCTGACAAAGGGAGTAAGAAGCGCTATGCGGGTATGATTTCTGATCCTGAACATATTAAGGAAAATAAAATTATCTTTAAAGGCCTGGAAAGTGTTAGAACGGATTGGACTGCATTATCCAGAGAAGTACAGCAAGAAATTTATTATCGTATATTTAATGATTTAGCCTATGAAGATTATATGAAAGATATTGTTAAGGCTTTAAAAGCAGGAGATTATGATAATAAGCTTGTTTATCGCAAGCGTCTAAGGCAAAAACTTGTGGATTATAAGAAAAATCGCCCACCTCATGCTCAGGCAGCGTTAAAAGCAGAAACTTATGCCCAACAGCGTAATGAACCTGTTGGGCGTTATGAACATGGTGGCTGGATAGAATATGTAATAACTGTCAATGGACCGGAGCCGGTAGAATATAATAATAATCCTCTGGATTATGAACATTATATTGAAAAACAAATAGCCCCGGTTGTTGATGCACTTCTAATGGTGCTTGATAATTCATTAGAAAAAATAGTTCAGGATCAGTATGAATTATTTTAGGATAATTTTTATCATCAGCTCTTTCTGCTGAGATGAGCAAGTCGTTGTCCTAACTGTACCGGAGTATTAGGCTGTAGATTAGTATCCCACTCAATGCTACCTTTGCTAAACAGTAAAATGACTGTTGAGCCCATATTAAAGCGTCCCATTTCTTCAAATTTACTAATTTTCTTTTCATCCTGATATTGCCAGCTTTGCACTGATTTTTTGCGTGGCGGTGTGATAACACCTTGCCAGCTTGTTTCTATACTGGAAACAAAAATGGCACCCACCTGTATCAAAGCCATACTTCCTGCTGGCGTATCAAAGATAGAAATGACTCGTTCATTACGGGCGAATAGACGTGGAATAGTTTTTACAGAAGCACGGTTAACTCCGAATAATTTCCCGGGTACATGAAACATTTCCTGCAGTGTGCCGTCGATGGGCATATGTATGCGATGATAATCTTTTGGGGAAAGATAAATTGTTGTAAAAGAACCATCACGGAAAATATTAACAAGAGATTGTTGTCCTGCTAATAGATCACTTAGATTGAAGTGGTGTCCTTTTGCCTGCATTAGCTGCTCGTCATTAATATTTCCAATTTCACTAATGGCTCCATCTACCGGGCAGCAAAGTTCATTGTCAGCAGTTCTGTCAATACGGGCATCAGCTTTGAGTTGACGGGTAAAAAAATGATTAAAATCTATAAACTGATTAATATCCTGATGTAAGGATTCAGTCATATTGACATTAAATAACTTGATAAACTGACTGATTTGCTGATTTTTAAATGCTACATTTTTTATCTGCATAAAACGATGAATAAGTGAGGATAAAAAGTGTTGAGGCAATAAAAATAACGGCCAGGTTTTAAAATAATCTAATAAAGAAGCCTGTTCTTTATGCTTACCAGTGTTAGATGAATTCATTCGTTGTTTGGTACTCATTTAAATGTTAATCAGCTGCTTTTTTTATCTTTGCAACACCACTTTTTATGGCTGCTTCAGCAACGGCTTTGGGAACAGTATTGATTAGTCTGGGATCAAATGGTTTGGGAATAAAGTAGTCTGTTCCAAAAGCTAAACTTTCTAATTGGTAGGCTTTAAGTACTTCATCGGGCACGGGTAGTTTTGCTAAATCAGCAAGAGCTTTTACTGCAGCTATTTCCATTTCCGTATTAATAGTTGATGCTCGAACATCCAGGGCACCTCGAAAGATAAAAGGAAAGCCCAGTACATTATTAATCTGATTAGGATAATCTGAGCGACCGGTTGCCATAATGATATCATTACGTACAGATTTAGCGAGTTCCGGACAAATCTCAGGGTTTGGGTTGGATAGTGCAAATACGATAGGTTTGTCTGCCATAGATGCTATCATGTCGGCAGTGACCAGATTGGCACCTGAAACACCGATTAATACATCAGTATTGAGTATCGCATCACTTAAAGTCCTATCATCTGTTTTAGTGGCAAATTCTTTCTTATAAATATTGAGATCCTTGCGTTCGCAATGAACCACGCCTTTTCTATCAATAAGGTTGATTTGATGTTTCTTAACGCCCAATGATAGCAATAAACGCATGGAAGCAATTCCAGCAGAGCCTGCACCAATACAGGTGATTTTTATTTCATTGAGGTTTTTTTCCTGAATTTCCAGGGCATTGAGCAGGCCTGCGGCTATGATTATCGCAGTACCATGTTGATCATCGTGAAACACCGGAATATCCAGTTTTTCTTTTAATGCTTTTTCAATTTCAAAACACTGTGGTGCTGCAATATCTTCAAGATTGATACCACCAAAGGTAGGAGCAATATTGATTACTGTATCAATAAACGATTGTGTTGAGTCTGAATTGACTTCAATATCAAATACATCAATACCTGCAAATTGTTTAAATAAAACGCCTTTCCCTTCCATAACAGGCTTGCTGGCAAGAGGACCTACATTTCCCAAGCCTAATACTGCAGTGCCATCGGTAATGACTGCAACTAAATTTCCTTTTGTAGTATAACGATAGGCTAACTCTGGATCTTTAGCAATTTCCAGAACAGGTGCTGCAACACCAGGTGTATAAGCTAAAGATAGCTCATCCTGTAATTCGCAGGGTTTAGTTGGTGTAACACTGATTTTTCCTGGAGTAGGATGTGCGTGATAGTCTAAAGCTCTTTCTTTTAATGAATTTTTTTTATCGGTCATAATATTTCTTTCAATAAGCTTAAATGAATTGTTTTAAGTAATTAGATCAAAAGCTGATATGTATTCCACTAAACTATTTTGGGAATGAGATCTTAGGATCTTTTTCATTTTGGCGATAAAAAATACCAATATGACCAATGGTTTGTACCATTTCAGACTCTGTTTGACGGGAAATTTTTTCTATCATCAGTTTTTTATCATCTCTATCATCGGCATTGACACGAACTTTAATGAGTTCATGATCTTCTAATGCATGATTAATTTCATTAATGACATTGTCTGTGAGACCAGCCCCACCAATGAGTACTACTGGTTTTAGAGAATGTGCCTGGGCACGAAGGAAGCGGTTTTGTTTATTATTTAATGACATAAAATACTCATAAATTGGTACGGAAGATAAAAAGAAACAATTATACCGTGTATGAAATAAGGTTTCACGGTAAAATGTGCTGTATTATCAATAATTATGAATAGGGTATCGTGTTTATGGGACGTAGTAAAAGTAGTTCTGATTGGTTACAGGAACACTTTAAGGATCAATATGTCTTAAAATCACAGCAGGATGGTTATCGCTCCCGGGCAGCATATAAACTATTACAGATTCAGGAAAAAGATAAAATTATTAAGCCGGGGATGAATGTGGTTGACCTGGGTGCAGCACCGGGTGGATGGTCTCAGGTGGTTCGGCAATTTGTCGGTGCAAAAGGAAAAGTCGTTGCTCTGGATATTTTACCCATGGATCAATTGGCTCAGGTTGACTTTGTTTTAGGTGATTTCCAGGAAGAATCAGTTTTAAATGAATTATTGTCGGTGGTAAATAATGAGCCGATAGATCTTGTAATTTCTGATATGGCACCCAATATTACAGGGGTGAAGGCTGTTGATCAGCCTAAAAGTATCTATTTACTTGAATTGGCTATGGATTTAGCCAACCAGGTATTGAAGCCCGGGGGCACCTTATTAATGAAGGTTTTTCAGGGAGAAGGGTTTCAGCCTTTATTAGCAGAGTTGAGACAGCAGTATCAAAAGGTTATTACACGCAAACCTGATGCATCGAGATCACGTTCTTCAGAAGTGTATTTACTGGCGAAAGGCTTTAAGGGATAATACGCCCTCATCGCAATAAAATAATTGACAAATTAACATAATTTACATGAAATAGTTGGAGTATTCGTTTTGAACGAAATGACAAAAAATATCTTACTTTGGGTGGTGATTGGTGTCATCCTGATGTCGGTCTTTAGTAATTTCAGTCCTTCTCCGGGCGGTTCTAAAGATATGAGCTATTCTGATTTTATCCAGAATGTCGAACGCGGTTCGGTTAATGAAGTTAAAATTGAAGGGCGGGTAATTACCGGTTATTCTATGGAAGGTAAGAAGTTTACAACTTATAGTCCGGAAACAGATAATGGTGCTCTGATTGGTATGTTATTAGATAATACCGTAAAAATTGTTGGTGAACCACCACAACAGCAAAGCTTGCTGGTGCAATTATTTATTTCTTCTTTCCCTATTTTATTAATTGTTGGTATCTGGGTCTATTTTATGCGTCAGATGCAAGGCGGTGCTGGTGGTCGTGGTGCTATGTCTTTTGGTAAAAGCAAGGCCAGATTACTGGGTGAAGATCAGATAAAGATTACTTTTAATGATGTTGCCGGCTGTGATGAAGCCAAGGAAGAAGTTTCTGAATTGGTTGATTTCTTAAAAGATCCGGGTAAGTTTACCAAGCTGGGTGGAAAATTACCCAGAGGTGTTTTATTAGTAGGTAGCCCGGGTACGGGTAAAACATTATTAGCTAAAGCTATTTCAGGTGAAGCAAAAGTACCTTTCTTTACAATTTCCGGTTCTGATTTCGTAGAAATGTTTGTCGGTGTAGGTGCTTCCCGTGTACGTGATATGTTTGAGCAAGCCAAGAAACATGCACCTTGCATTATCTTTATTGATGAAATTGATGCTGTTGGACGTCATCGTGGTGCGGGCTTAGGCGGCGGGCATGATGAACGTGAACAGACATTAAATCAATTGTTAGTTGAGATGGATGGTTTTGAAGGTAGTGAAGGGGTAATAGTTATTGCCGCGACTAATCGTCCCGATGTTTTAGATCCTGCCTTATTACGTCCCGGACGTTTTGACCGTCAGGTGGTTGTACCATTGCCGGATATCAAAGGTCGTGAACAAATTTTGAAAGTTCATCTACGTAAAGTGCCTATTGATGATCATGTGCAGCCAAAATATATTGCTCGTGGTACACCTGGATTTTCCGGTGCTGATTTGGCTAATCTGGTGAATGAAGCAGCCTTATTTGCGGCTAAGGAAGATGCTCGTGTTGTTTCTATGGAGCACTTGGAAAAAGCCAAAGATAAGATCCTGATGGGTTCTGAACGTAAATCCATGGTGATGAAAGATAAAGAGAAAAAGATGACTGCTTATCATGAGGCAGGTCATGCTATTGTGGGACTTTTGGTTCCTTCACATGATCCTGTGTATAAGGTGAGTATTATTCCTCGTGGTAGAGCATTGGGTGTCACCATGTTTTTGCCGGAAGAAGATCGTTATAGTTTGACCAAGGAACAACTCAATAGTCAGATATCCAGCTTGTTTGGTGGACGTATTGCAGAGGAGTTGATTTATGGTTCTGATCAGGTGACAACCGGTGCCAGTAATGATATTGAACGAGCGACTGATTTAGCTCGTAATATGGTGACTAAATGGGGCTTGTCAGAAAAATTAGGACCCTTAGCATACTCTGAAGATGAGGGTGAAGTCTTTCTGGGACGTTCTGTGACCCAGCATAAAAATGTTTCTGATATAACTGCGCATATTATTGATGAAGAAATACGTCACTTTATCGATTATAACTATGAGCGAGCTGAACAGATATTAAAAGATAATCTGGACAAACTGCATAAGATGACTGATGCACTAATGACCTATGAAACCATAGATCGTGATCAGATTGATGATGTTATGGCAGGAAAAGAGCCTAGAGAGCCTAAGGGCTGGTCTGATATCGATCCTTCCGATCCGGATGATGGTGGTGAAAAAGCAGCAGCTGAAGATAATACAGAGCAGACAAAAACTGATTTAGATGATAAAGAACAATCAGTTGATGGTACTGCGGATCAACACTAGTTTTAATGCTTTATATATTAAGAAAGGTATTTCTCATACCTTTCTTAACCCTTCTTTAATCCCTTTTTTTTAGCATGGTTCAACAAAGCCTTCAATGTGCTCAGCGCACTCTTGATTTTGCATCTCCTGTCGTAATGGGTATCTTAAATGTTACTCCGGACTCCTTTTCTGATGGTGGCTTATATTCCCAACTTGATTCAGCATTGCGTCAGGCAGAAAAAATGCTGCAAGAGGGGGCGGAAATAATTGATATTGGTGGTGAATCCACCAGACCCGGTGCTCAGGCGGTTAATGAGTCAGAAGAACTGGAGCGAGTTATCCCTATTATTGAAAAAATTAACCAGGAACTGGATGTGGTGGTATCCATAGATACCAGCAAAGCACTAGTGATGACTGAAGCTGCTGCTGCCGGTGCTGGTTTAATCAATGATGTTATGGCCTTACGTGCAGATGGGGCTCTTGATGCAGCAAGTCAAACAGGTCTTCCTGTGTGTTTAATGCATATGCAGGGTGAGCCTAGAAGTATGCAAATGGAGCCTCTATATGATAATGTGGTCACTGAAGTAAGTGCTTTCTTAAATGCTCAGGCAGAAAAGTGTATTGCAGCTGGTATGAATAAAAATCAAATTATTATTGATCCTGGATTTGGTTTTGGTAAAACATTGCTACATAATATCAGCCTGTTCAAAAATCTAAAACAACTTCAGAAATTAGGTTATCCTGTTTTAGTGGGAGCCTCAAGAAAATCAATGTTGGGTCAAATTATAGATAAAGATGTGGATGAGCGTCTTGCAGCAAGTCTTGCTCTGGCAACTATGGCTGCCATTAATGGTGTAGCTATTATAAGAGTTCATGATGTTGCTGAAACAGTCGATGCGGTCAAAGTGGCTAATGCATTGAAGTTATAAATTAGTCATTAAATCTATTCAAGGGTGATGATGTGAAAAAGAAATACTTTGGTACTGATGGAATACGCGGCAAAGTGGGTAAAGCTCCAATGACCGCAGATTTTGTGCTTAAACTGGGTTGGGCGGCGGGTCGGGTACTGGCCAAGCAGGGAAAAGGTAAGGCTGTTATAGGTAAGGATACCAGAATATCCGGTTATATGTATGAATCAGCATTGGAAGCCGGACTTGCGGCAGCAGGAATTGATTGTTTATTAACAGGTCCTATGCCAACACCGGGTATTGCCTATCTTACACGAACCATGAATGCACAATTAGGCATTGTTATTAGTGCTTCGCACAATCCTTATTATGATAATGGCATTAAATTCTTTTCTCATGAGGGGACAAAACTTTCTGATGAAGTTGAGCAGGCGATTGAAGCAGAACTTGAACATGAAATGGTCACCGTTGAATCATCACAACTGGGTAAGGCCAGACGCATTAAAGATGCTTCTGGACGATATATTGAACATTGTAAAGCCACCACACCATTTTTTATGGACCTGTCAGGATTAAGAATTATTATTGACTGTGCCAATGGTGCTGCCTATCAAATAGCCCCCAGTGTTTTTAAAGAACTTGGTGCAGAAGTAGTTGCTATTGGTGTTGAGCCTGATGGTGTGAATATCAATAAAAATGTTGGTTCAACCTATCCGGAAACATTACAAAAAGCTGTTTTACAGCATCGAGCAGATTTAGGTATTGCTCTTGATGGTGATGCAGATAGGGTGTTAATGATTGATCATAAGGGTGAAATTGTTGATGGTGATGAACTGCTATTCATTATTGCTATGGCAAGGAAAAAACATTCAGGTAAAGATGAAGGTGTTGTAGGTACCTTGATGAGCAATCTGGGTATGGAAGTGGCTCTAAAAAAAGCTGGCTTGGGTTTTGTTCGTGCTGATGTTGGTGATCGCTATGTTATGGAAGAGCTAAATAAAAAAGGCTGGAGTATTGGTGGAGAATCATCTGGTCATATCATTTGTCTGGATAGAACAACCACAGGAGATGGTACAGTTTCAGCCTTACAGGTATTATCAGCTCTTATAGGCAGTGGTAAAAGCTTACATGAACTTAAAAACGGGATGAAAAAATACCCTCAAAAAATGATCAATGTACGTATTAAAGAAAAGATTGATCCTTATAGCTCACAAATTGTCAGCGATGCCGTACAGGAAACTGAACAAAGATTAGCAGAAGAAGGTAGGGTGTTATTGAGAGCATCAGGAACAGAGCCCTTAATACGTGTGATGATTGAAGGTTCAAATAAGAAACAAGTATTCGATGAAGTGGAAAAATTAGCTGAAATTGTTAAACAGGAATTTTCATAATCCACCTTTGTTAATAATTTTATGCTTTTATGGCTCAGTTGATTGATTTATTGGGGCTTTAAGAGTATGATTTCCCGCTAAAATTAATATAAGTGTACTATTTATACAAACAGGAAAACTCTATGCGTACTCCCTTAGTTGCTGGTAACTGGAAAATGAATGGCTCTAGAGAGAGCATAAAAGAATTAATCAATGGCGTTGTTGAAGGTGCAAAATCTTTAAGCGGTGTTGAAGTGGCGGTTTGTCCACCAACTATTTATATTGCAGATGTCATTGCTGCTACTGATGGAAGTATAGTTGAAGTTGGCTCGCAAGATACCTGCACTGCCACTAAGGGTGCATTTACCGGTGAAACTTCAATTGATATGGTGAAGGATCTTTCCTGTAAATATGCCATTATTGGTCACTCTGAACGTCGTACTATGTATGGTGAAACAGATGAAGTTGTGGCTGAAAAATTTATCACTGTTAAAAATGCAGGTCTTATTCCTGTGTTTTGTATTGGTGAAACATTAGAAGAACGTGAAGCCGGTATTACAGAAGAAGTTTGTGCTCGTCAGATTGATGCTGTGTTCACTACCTCAGGTGATAATGCTTTTGCTGATTCAGTGGTAGCCTATGAGCCTGTTTGGGCAATCGGAACCGGTAAAACGGCTTCTCCTGAACAGGCACAGTCTGTACATGCTTTTATTCGTCAGCACCTTGCCAAACGTAATGCAGATAATGCTGAGAAAGTACAAATCTTATACGGCGGCAGTATGAATCCTGCTAATGCAAAAGAACTGATGGGACAGGCTGACATTGACGGTGGTCTAATCGGTGGAGCCTCTTTGAAAGCAGATGATTTTATGGCTGTTTGTCAGGCTGGTCAGTAAGTTTAAATTAAATACACAACAATAAAATAATTTTTGGTAAGAGAATATGGAATCAGTCATTTTAGCGGTACACATGGTCGTAGCAATCACATTAATTGGATTAATCTTAATTCAACAGGGTAAAGGTGCTGATGCTGGTGCTGCTTTTGGCGGTGGCGGAGGCGGCAGTGGTGCTTCTTCAACTGTATTTGGAAGCCAGGGCTCAGGTAATTTTTTAAGTAAAACGACGGCTGTTTTAGCCACTACTTTTTTTGTTACCAGTTTATTTTTATCCTATCTATCCGGAAAAGTCTCTTCAGACAAAGCGGAAGCGGTGGAAATATCTAATCGAGTAGAAGCTATTCAAGCTCCAGCAGAAGATAAACCTGCGTTACCAGTTTCTACAGAAAGCACTGATATACCTGCAATACCAGCAGAGTAATTATTAACAAATATGCCGACGTGGTGAAATTGGTAGACACGCTACCTTGAGGGGGTAGTGGACTTACGTCCGTGGCGGTTCGACTCCGCCCGCCGGCACCATATAATATGGGGTTTCTATTGATAAAAACCCCGCATCAAATTCCACTTTTCAAACTATTCTCATTGAGTTTTTTCATCGATTTCCATACACATCTGATATAGGAAAATGATGCTGCAAATAAAATCTAATCATTATCAACCTATTTTTTTGCTCAGTCATATGCGGGCTAATACCAGTTTGATCAGCCATATTCTCGGCTCCCACCCACAGATTAGCGGTTATTATGAGATGCATCATAGTTATGTGTCAGAGAACGACTTGATAACGCAGCAACAAATATTATTGGACAACGATACACTTAAAACTAGCAGTCATTATTTGTTTGATAAATTATTACATAATAAATATGAGTTGGCAGTGGAAAACATGAATTTAACAAATGCTAAAATATTAGTGTCTATGCGCTCGGCTGAACAAAGTATCAAGAGTATTGTTAATTTGTTTCGTAATAAGAAAGGAAAACATGCCTATGCTGAGCCTGAATTAGCTACCTGCTATTATATAGAAAGAATGAAAAAGTTAGTGCAGTTTTGCGAAACTAATAAGACAAATTACTACTATTATGATGCGGAACTCATTCGCTCAGAAGCAAAGTTACTGCTAAGTCAACTTCAGAAATGGCTGCAATTAGGTAGTCCCTTAACAGAAAACTATCAACTTTTCCCTTTGACTGGAAAGCCAAGGTCTGGAGACTCTTCTGAAAACATGAAAAAAGGCAGGATAGTAAAGCAGAATAGTAATTATGATGATATTAAGATTCCTGAAGACTTATTACAACAGGCTATTGAACAAAGTCAGCAGTATAGACAGTTATTAGTTTCGCACTCTATTGAATCAATTATTTTATAAATTTTAACTTATTCACAAAATTTTAAATAATATCTGATCCCAGGATTTTCGGTCATGCCTGTATGACAATAAAGCATTAATCATTATAGTAATTTTTTTCTGTCTATTTTGTTTAGATTGAATCTGTTGGTAGGCTGTTGTCTGCTTACTGAAATTATGTTTCATATTATGAATAAATTGTTGTAATAGACTGATATATTCTGATAGTTCTACCTGTTGATTCCACCAGTAATCCTTATTATCCCCCTGTGTTAGCGTAGTTGTCGCCTCAATTTTTTAGAAATAGAGGCAAGAAAATGACCAAAAGATATACAGAATCATTTAAAATACAAGCAGTGGAAAAAGTGTTAAGTCGTACTAATGGAACCACTATAGAAGAGATATCCAATAGATTAGGAGTTGGCCTGTCAACCATAGTTCGATGGGTAAAAGAATCCAGAGAACAAAAAGTTGGATCGGGTAAATCAAGAAATATGACAAAAGAAAGTAGACCACAAGATTTAAGCCTTCAGGAGCGCCTTAATCACATTAAAAGCTGTGCATCTTTAGATGAATCTGCTGTTAGTATTTATTGCCGAGAAAATGGGATTTATCCACATCATATTGAGCAATGGGAGCTGGATTTCGTCAATGGTAATAGTGAAAAATCTACCTCAAAAATTTCAAATAGCAAAAAGCATAAAACAGAAATAAATACCTTAAAAAAAGAAGTTCGGCGTAAAGACAAAGCACTGGCAGAAACAGCAGCCTTATTAGTGCTGCAAAAAAAAGTCCACGCAATTTGGGGAAACGACGAGGACAGCTAACCATGATAGATGAACGTAAGAAAATTATTTTATTGATCAACGAAGCCTGTGGTTCTGGAGCCAGACAAGTCAAGGCATGTGATATCGTGGGTATTAGCCCTAAAACATTCCAGAGATGGTCTTGTAAGGATAATATGCAGGATGGCCGTTTAGAAGCTAAAAATAGTCCTTCTAACAAGTTAACGGAGCTAGAATACCAACGATTAATAAAAGTGGCCAATGAGCCGGATTATGCAGATTTACCCCCAAATAAAATTGTCCCTAAGTTGGCAGATGAAGGAAGGTATATTGCATCAGAATCCACATTTTATCGTGTATTAAAGGCTCACAACCAATTACACCATAGACAGAAAGCCAAACCAACAGGTCAGATAAAAAAGCCAAAAGCACTCTGTGCCACAGCTCCTAATCAGATTTACAGCTGGGATATTAGCTACTTGCCGACTCAGGTAAGAGGGATTTTTTTTTACTTGTATTTAGTCATGGATATTTTTAGTAGAAAGATTGTGGGCTGGCAAGTACATGAAGAGGAATCCAGTGCCCAGGCGGCTGATTTAATGACTGATATTTGTGCTAGAGAAGGCGTACAGCGTCATCAGGTTACTTTACATTCAGATAATGGTAGTCCCATGAAAGGAGCCACTATGTTAGCAACATTGCAGCAATTGGGTGTTATTCCATCCTTTAGCAGGCCATCCGTCAGTAATGATAACCCTTATTCAGAATCTCTTTTCAGAACACTGAAATATAGACCTGAATATCCGGAAAATCCCTTTGCTGATTTAACTGATGCACGAAACTGGGTGCAAGGGTTTGTAG
>JADFVK010000151.1 GCA_015222495.1 Pseudomonadota bacterium | reverse complement strand
GTGAGAAATGAGGAAGCCTGTGCGGTTGACCGTCCGGCAGCTTCTTTTAAAATTAAGCGCTTAAATAAATCTAAGTGAGTAGTTGCAGTAAGTAATTACTGTTTTGAAATTATTAAGCAGAATTGACTTCCTGTATTGTTGTTAGTATCAAGCTGAATAGTCCAATTATAAGTTTCACAAAGTTGACTGACAATGGCCAGGCCAAGACCACTCCCCCCTGTCTTGCTGTTACGAGAGCTTTCCAGACGAAAAAAAGGTTGAAATATCTGTTGTTTAAATGAGTCTGGAATTCCGGGGCCTTGATCAATAATACAAAGTTTTATCATTTTTTTATCAGAGTTTAAAGTGATCTTAATCGGTAAATTATGACCATAGCGAATAGCATTTTCTATTAAATTTTGTAGTATACGTTGTAAGGCGGTTCTTGATATGAGTGCATTACATTCGCTTAATGAAGTAAATTCAATCTGCTTAAATGTTTGTTGATACTTTTCAACTTCAGATGAAATGAGTTCATTGATATTAATCATTTCAAGTTTGTTCAGTGCTTGTTCTTTACTATGGGCTAATTCTAATGTCTGACTGATTAATCGATTAATTTCACCCAGATCATAACGAATACCATCAATTAATTCCTTATCCTTTGTTTCACTAATCAATTCCAGAGCCAGATGTATTCTGGAAATAGGAGTACGTAAGTCATGAGATATACCGGCTAGAAGTGTATTTCGATTATCCAGTAATTGCTGTACTCGTTGATTCATTTGATTAAAACTATGAGTCAGTTGAATAAATTCCTGAGCGCCTGTTTCCTCAATGGGTTCAACTTGTTTTCCATGTCCCATCTGCAGACTTGCCTGAGAGAGTTTTTCCAAAGGTTTTATGAGTCTGCTAACGAGAAAACTACTGGTTAAAAAAATTAAAATAGCAGCGGCAACTAAAAGAATAAAAATAACCTTTGGGGGATTAGCTCCTATATGATTATATGGAAAGCCAATTTGTATGACATAATCCGATATGGGGATTTTTGCCCAAATCATCTTTTCTGATGTTGTTTCATGGTAAAGTTTAATTGGCTTGTCTAAACGTTTTTCAAGTGCTTTTTTCAGAAAATTAGAGAAGGGTCGATTATGCTCAAAGGGGATTAATTTTTTATGTTTTGTTGTTATGAGAAGATTGTGATAGCCCTTTAATTCTTCTTCAAATCTTGGGCGTGCATCAGCAGATAATTCAACCCAGGTTTGTGAAGATAGAACCATTAATGCGGCTAGATCAGCAGCTGCCTGTTGAGCAATAGGACGCATAATATATTGAAAAACTACTATGGATGAGAATGCCATAAAAATAAATAAGGCTATAAATATTGTTAGACTAGTACGGGCATATAAAGAATTAAAATATTTCATCTTAGTTAAGAGCCCTCAGCCAAAAAATTGGCATGAATTATTTTCAGTAACATTAAATATACTTCAAATCATGGTGGATAAATTTTTGTTACTTAGAAGGTGCTTGCTCAGGTTCTGGAATAAACAAATAACCTGTACCACGGATTGTCTGAATATAGCCATTATGGCCTAATTTCTTTCGCAAACGAGTGACTCGCACATCAATACTGCGATCAAAGGGTGAACGTTCATAACCTTTTATTTGATCAATTAATTTATCCCTACTCAATACATGATTTGAATTATTAACAAAAATTTCTAATAATTCAAACTCACCACTGGTTAACTCTACTAGTTGTGACCCCTTAAGCAAAGAATGATTGGTTAAATTTAATTTAAATGGACCAAATGTATGGATATTTGTTTCATCAGTAGGATCAGCCTTTATAGTTTCAGCTGCTGGACGACGCAAAACGGCTCTTATTCGTGCTAATAACTCTCTGGGGTTAAAGGGCTTGGCCAGATAATCATCTGCACCAACTTCAAGACCAATAATTTTTTCAATATCTTCACCTTTTGCAGATAATATAATAATCGGAACAGATGAATGGCTTCTCAGGCGTCTGGCTATGCTGAGGCCATCCTCTCCCGGCAACATAATGTCCAGTATAATAAGATCAAAGGTTTCCTGAACAAGTATAGCATCCATTTGAATACCATCCTGTACGACCTTTGCCTGCAAATGCTGTTCACCAAGGTAGCGTACCAGTAAGTCACCCAGCTTGGGATCATCATCGACAACTAAAATATTAATCAATTCTGTGTTCATAGCAGCAGTATAGCATTAATCAAATGATGCAATTCATTGATGAAACAATTTGAAACAAAATTAGGGAAAAAAGAAATAACATGGAAACATTTAATTGTTATGATGTTTCCAACTTAAATAGAAAAAGGAAAAGGCAATGAAAAAAACAATTTATCAAGTGCTTATTATCACATCAATTAGTTTGTCAGGTGCTGTTTCTGCAGAAGACTTCAGCACAAAAACCAATGATGAGTTATTTGGTATGAGAGATCAAATGCGCACCATGGATGATGGTGATAAAGATGCATACCGGACAGAGCGTCAGAGTCGTATGGGCAGTATGGATCAAAGTGAAAGAGATACACGCTTTTCTGAAATGGGTGCCAGTGGCAAAAGAAATATGGAAAATAGTGGTCAAAGACAAGGCTCACGGAAACGTGATGGCTCCGGTGGTGGTCAACAAAAAGGTAAAGGTGGTGGCGGTGGACAGGGTGGCGGTAATCAGTATCGTTATGGTCAAAATGGTGGCTCTGGTTCTGGAGGAGGACAAAGAGGTGGTGGTGGACGTTATGGTAGTGGACGTTAATAAGATTAAATACTGAGGCTGCGTTTTATTTTGTAGAATAATTGAAAATCACCATGCCACTTTGTTCACAATTAACCTATAAAGTTTGGGTGCTGTATTTTATTTATGCTGTTACGGGTACAATATCATTATTTACTCACTTTAGGATGACATTAGTATGAGCAATGAGATCAATTACACGAACAATCCCTTACATGGTGTTAGTTTAAAAAACGTATTGATTGAAATAGTAGAACAGTATGGTTTTGAGATACTCTTTGCCTATTTAAATATCAATTGTTTTAAGACTAACCCAAGTATTGACTCCAGTGTTAAATTTTTAAAGAAAACGGAGTGGGCACGTGAAAAAGTTGAAGTCTTCTATTTGTATGAGTATAAAAGCCTACCTAGAGCATCTTATGACCAGTTTTCATTAGCTCCAAGGGCGCGGATTATTCCAGAAGACCAGGTGCCGGGTGTTCCTAATGAGCTGAGTTTAGAGGATGCTGAGCGGTTGCGCGAAAAGCGTGCAAATAAGTCATCTACACGAGAGCAGTGGGGTAGTGAGCAGCCCTCGGGAAAGAATTTTGATCCATGGGCAAATCGGAAAATTAAATCCTGATAATGACGGAGCGAATAGATGCATTTATATTAGTAAAGAAAATTAATTCACTTTGTTATTGTCAAGGTACAGATTATAATGTTTTAAATGATTTATTTTCTTTTAACAAAATGAAAGCATATTATGAAACAACCAGATCCTAAAGTAGTTAAAGATTTTTTATTGCAGTTACAAGACAATATTTGCCAATCTCTAGAGCAGGAGGACGGTGGGCAGAGTTTTATGGAAGAAGAATGGACACGAGAAGAAGGTGGTGGTGGACGTTCTAGAGTTTTATCTGAGGGCAAAGTATTTGAGCAGGCCGGTGTCAATTTCTCACATGTTATGGGACAGTCTTTACCACGTTCTGCAACGGCTAAACGTCCGGAACTGGAAGGGCGAAGTTTTATTGCCATGGGTGTTTCCCTGGTTATTCATCCGCATAATCCCTATGTGCCTACGACACATTTAAATGTGCGTTTTTTTATTGCAGAAAAAGACGGTGTAGATCCCATATGGTGGTTTGGTGGTGGTTTTGATTTAACCCCTTATTATCCTTTTAAAGAAGATGTCGTTCATTGGCATCAAACAGCTAAAGATGCATGTGATAAATTAGATAGTCATTATTATGAGAAATATAAAAAATGCTGTGATGACTATTTTTATCTTCCCCATAGAAATGAGACCCGCGGCGTGGGAGGACTTTTCTTTGATGATTTCCCAGAACAAAGAACAGAGCTTGGCTTTGAACATGGTTTTGATTTTATAAAAGCTATAGGTAATAATTTTATTCCTGCTTATCTGCCCATAGTACAAAAGCGTAAAGATACAACATTTGGAGAGCGGGAACGTGATTTTCAATTATATCGACGTGGTCGTTATGTGGAATTTAACTTAGTCTATGATCGAGGCACTTTATTTGGCCTGCAGACAGGAGGTAGAACAGAATCTATATTAATGTCATTACCCCCTCTGGTGAAGTGGCGCTATAACTGGAAGCCTGAGAAAGGTTCTGATGAAGCAAAGTTGTATGATTATTATTTAAAGCCGCAAAACTGGTTAGAGTAACTAGCCACATAGCCTTCGAGTTTTTATG
>JADFVK010000150.1 GCA_015222495.1 Pseudomonadota bacterium | reverse complement strand
TCATGAAGAGTGGGAAGAGGTGAATGATGAGGGTGAAATTATCACTCTGCACTCGCGACATGCCTGGATTTCCAGTCGCTCACTTAATGCCCGTAATCTACATGAACGCTGTAATCTGGGCGCAAGATATCGCTGGGGGATTGAAGCCTGTATTCTGGTTGAAAAACACCAGGGATACCATTACGAACACTGCTTCGCATTAGATTGGAATGCAATGAAAGGGTATCACTATCTGATGCGGCTGGCTCATGTATTTAACACATTGGCTCGTTTTTCCTCTGTGCTTACCAAATTTTTTCAGCAACTGGGGGTGCGAGGATTTATCACTTTTGTGTATAACACGTTCACCGGCCCATGGCTAAATTCAGAAGAGGTTGAAGCCAGACTCGGTCGACCCTTTCAGCTACGCTTTGGATAGCTATGAACTAATTAACTGAACTTAAGATCTAACTGGCTGGAAAAGAAGATACAGCAGAAGTTGTAAATGGAGTTCCTATGCCTGAAATTAATTCTGACAGTGAATATCAAATTTTGATAATCAGGAAAGTTGCTCCGGACCTGATATTTAAGTAACAATATAGATCATTGCACTCAGTTCAATCAAAACAGTTTGATCAGAACATCATGTGCTTCAGCACTGGAAAAATGTTGGCGCGCTTGCTTTAGTCTTGATACCTTTAACTAGCCATATTAAGAACAAAGCAACCCAATCCCTACTCAACCCCAACAGCCCCAGCTACCACACTCGATAGATTATCACTGGTATCCTGCAGGCTATTAGAATTTAAATACTCTAATTAATTTCATTAAATACAAAAGTATGCTATAAGCCCATAGAAGATGAGGTTAATTTTCTATCCTTATATTTAGCGTATGGAAACATATGATAATAAAATGCGATAAACATAAACCTATTGATATAGGTGGTTATTATAAACTTCAAATAAATTATAAGATCATGATTAATAATATAAACATAAATCGTCTTCAAGTCTTCAGTGTACTTGGAGTATTAACAGCATTATCATTCTTTTTAACACCTGTAACAGTAAGTGCAGCTACAACAATCTATACTGACGAAGTACAGTTTGAGATAGCAGTGGAGGAACTTGGTTTAGAAGTGACAAATGAAGGATTTGAGGATGATGATTTTTGGGAGATTTCACGTGTGACACTTTCCGACCGTGTGGCTGACATAAGTGTTACTAACAACGGTTTTACATGGACTTCAAATGTTTCCAATCAGCCAATAGCAACAGGGGATGGTCCTTTAAGATCTGGAAACTATGGATTCTTTGCATTACCCCATGGTAATACTATCCCTGAGTCAATTTGGGTGCCAGAACCGCAGGAGGATGGCTTCATTATTTCAAGTGAAATAACTATGCACGCAGTTGGTGGTTGGTTTGTAACAAATACATACGGAGCAAAAATTTCTTTTATACTTGACGGCAATCAAACTATAGATTTTGATGATGAATCAACGCTGGACTATTTTCATAAATTCTATGGAATAATCAGTACTGAAGGATTTACTGAAATTGAAGTACATGAGGATGAGGGGACCACAGAAGATTACAAGTATATTTTTGCAGATGATTTTACAATGGCTACTGGTACTATTGCTTCTGTAACACCTGTTGATACAGTTAATACAGATGCTGCTGCTTCTGGAAATATAGCAGATGCACCAGATGAATTTACGAGAGTTATAAATGAATTAAATGCACATGCTATACGTATAGGTGATGCCGAAGAACTGGAAATAATTATGGCTATTTTATCCGAAGTAGACATTGAATCACTTACTGCTACAGGTATAAATACCGTTAATGATGGAGAGCAAGTAACCTTTGATGGCTCCACTTTTGATGGTAACGATATTGAGGTTGTTTATACCGCCTTTGATGTTGAGGAATTAGGTACATATGAAGGTGAAATAGCTGATGAAGACGATTATACTTGGTATGGAGCACAAGACGATAGTTTCTTGGTAGAGGTTGTACTGGCAAAATAAAAGGTGCCTATCTCGCTGATAATTATCAATACTATGTACACCATGCCTAATTTTTAGCTTCCATAGATGAGTTGAACTGTATATTGGTAAAATAGCTATTGCATATAGGGATTAAAACAGTCACTGAGGTATTAAGCTTCAACATAACTAAAGCTTAATACCTCATTTTTTACTACTCAACCCCAATCGCCCCAGCCACCACATTCGATAGGTTATCACTGGTATCCTGCAAACGCTCACTACTTAAATGTGCATACCGTTCGGACATCTTGGCATTTGCATGGGCCATAATATAAGGTAACGCTACCCTACCCTTTATTAGTAGTCAAAAGGTATAGTCGATTGAAATACAAAATCATTCAACGTCTGCATTAGGTCGGTAAGCGACCGTTTTTATGCTAAGGGTTTTAGCTTCAGGAAACAGATATTCTCAAGGCCGGTTATCGGCCATAAGCGGCCATTGACTAATATGCTATATCTTAAAGTGAGATGAAAAATAATTTTAAATTTTGACCCATTTGGGTCATGTGTTTTATTTTTAGATGGTGTAGGATCGCTATAAGGTTTTATAAAAGGCCGACTTCAGCCAAAAGGAGTCAGTCAGGTAAAATGTTATACAGTGAATGAAATTAACCAATATTTTGATTTTATTTTCAACAGCGAGAAGAATTTTTGTAAAACACAAGACTTAACCT
>JADFVK010000149.1 GCA_015222495.1 Pseudomonadota bacterium | reverse complement strand
GCAATATCATAATAAAAATTAACTAAGGATGGATCCATGATTTCATAAGCAATATCAGGATTATCTACAGCTTGCAGCCAAAAGACTATAGCCGCTTCATCCTCTGAATCAGTCTCCTCTTTGTGAAATAATTTGAAATCTTTAAGTTGTGGGTCACTTCCTTTAGTATTAGAAAGCAGGCCATTAGGAAAATGGAGTATGGTTTCCTGTTCAACTTCTTGAGAGCCAAATCGAGTTGTTTCTATTTTCATCACAAACCTTTTACTTATTTTTTATTATTATTTCTATGTTAATTTAAGAAAGTTATTAATTTTATTAGAATACTATCATAAGTTATTATTTTGTAAAGACTATTATTGCTTAAAATTCATATTCTGTCAAAATTAGTAGAAGTTTATATTTTTAGTGGCAATTTTTTGTCATTATTTGTAAAAAAGACAAAAAATTGACTATAATAAAAACATATTTTCTCTTTTATTAAGAATATAGGGTATTGAGTGGCTAATCTATCAGTTTTAATTCTGGACAATGATAAGCGTCGTTGTGAATCTTTATCTTTATTGCTTGATTTTATGGAATATGATTATCAACAAGTTCATTCTATTGATGAAGCTAATGACTTAGAGCATAAGTTGTTTGATTTGATTTTCCTCTATGAAACTGATGATTTAGTGGTACGACTTAAAAAGCTTAATGAATCTTTTTCATCCTCTAAAGTGGTTGTTTTATGTGATAAGGATAAGATACTTTCAAAAGAACGTTTTAAGCAATATCCTAACTTTCTAGCGGTGTTAGAATTCCCTGTTAAAAAACAGCCCTTGCAAGAAATTGTTTCATGTTTGAATAGTGATATATCCAGTGATTCAAGTAATGAAACTCATGAAATTGATAAAGTGAAAGAATCTGTAGCCGATAATAATATGATTTCATTATTGGATAATTTATTTGTCGGTGAAAGTGTTGTTATTAAACAAGTCAAAAAACTTATTACTCAGGTCGCTAAAAGCAATGCCAGTGTTTTAATTTTGGGTGAGTCAGGCACTGGTAAAGAAGTGGTTGCTAATTGTTTGCATCAATTATCAAAACGAAATTCCATGCCCTATGTACCGGTTAATTGTGGCGCAATTCCTAAAGATCTTTTAGAAAGTGAGCTTTTTGGCCATGAAAAAGGGGCTTTTACCGGAGCTTTAACTGCTCGGAAAGGTCGTTTTGAAATGGCACATAGTGGTTCATTATTTTTAGATGAAATTGGTGATATGCCTCTGGCCATGCAGGTTAAAATACTACGAGTTCTACAGGAACGAGTTTTTGAGCGGGTAGGGGGCAATAAAAGTCTTAAATCAGATGTGCGGGTTATTGCAGCAACCCATAGAAATTTAGACGATCAGGTGAAAGAGGGGAGTTTTCGAGAAGATTTATATTATCGCCTGAATGTTTTTCCTATTGAAATACCGGCTTTAAGGGAAAGAACTGAAGATATTCCTTTGCTGTTTAATATTATTAATCAGCGTATTAACGATGATACTGATGTTTCGGTTAGTATCAGTTCTGAAGCGATGGCTTCTTTAATGCAGCATCATTGGCCGGGCAATGTTCGGGAATTATCTAATTTAGTGGAACGATTAGGTATTATTTTTATGGATGAACGAGTTGACTGGGATGATTTACCTGATAAATATCAATATGATATTACTCATGTGAGTGAGTTACCTGATCTGGATGTGGTTATTAGTTCCGTAGAGCCGGATGAGGAAAATATTTCTGATGAAATAAGTGTTGAAGATGCTATACAGGAAAATAGGCTTGATGACGGTTTAGATTTTCCTGAGGAGGATTTAGGACAGGAGGATGATTCGTCTGCGCTTAGTGGTAATCCTATTGATACTCTTCCTAAGGATAATTTTGATTTAAAAGAACATATGGCTACTTTGGAATATAGTTTGATTCAGCAAGCACTTGCTGAGTCTGATGGAGTTGTTGCTCATGCGGCTAAGCGTTTGAATATGAGAAGAACTACTTTGGTTGAGAAGAAGAAGAAGTATGAGGCGATGTTTGGATAGAGTTAAGAGCAACCCCCTCAATCCCCCTTCTAAAGAATGGGGAAGTTTTAGGTGACAAAATTCTGTCATAAAACAATCAAATAAACTTTAACTATTTGAAAAATATATAAATGATGTTATTTGGTTTGTTTTTTGCTTCAAGGAACGATATAGAATTCGTTTTTTGGAGTATATTATGGTTGTTAATGCATTATTAGAAAAAAGACCTGAACAGTTTTCTGAATATCTCACTGATAATTTATCACAAATTAGTGGGTCTTTTTCTTCACATTGTTCTTTTAGCTCTGATCCAGTTTCCCCCCTACAAGAGTCAATTACTGAAACCCGCCTGAGAACTTTATTAAAGGCTTTGCCTGCCGGTATTGTGGTATTAGATGGTGAAGGTATCGTACAGGAGTGTAATCCCGCTGCCATTGAATTATTAGATGAGCCTTTATTAGGCTTACCCTGGCGAACTGTGATTAATCGGGCTTTTGACCATCAACGGATTTCCGGGCAGGATTCAATTACTCAAAAAGGTCAGATTGTTAGTATTTCTACCTGTCCTTTAGGAGAAGGAGTTCCGGGACAAATCATCTTATTACAGGATGTCACAGAAAAACATCAATTACAGGCCAAATATGACCAGCAAAAACGTCTTGCTTCTATGGGACAAATGGCTGCTCAATTAGCCCACCAAATCAGAACACCTATTTCAGCTGCATTACTCTATGCCTCACATTTAAAATCACCTAATCTGGATAATGATAAACGTCTACGTTTTGCTGACAAAATATTGACTCGTATTCAGAGCCTGGAACAATTAATTAATGATATGTTGCTGTTTTCACGCAATGGTATGGAAAATCGTGAAAGTATTTCTGTACAGCATTTACTCAGTGAATTAGAACAAACGCTAATGGCTTCTTTTATTCATGAAAAAGAAGCTAAAGAAATTGCTTTAAGTTTTACTTATGCTGTTGATAAAACTCATTATATATCGGGTAATCGTAATTTGTTAATTAGTGGCTTAGTTAATCTGGTCAATAATTCAGTTCATGCCATTGATATAGAAGGACAGATTCAGGTTAAAGTTTCACAGCCTATGAATGGTGCTATTGATTTTATTATTAAAGATAGTGGAAGCGGGGTTTTGGAAGAAAATCTGGATAAAATATTTCAGCCATTTTATACCACTAAAAGCAACGGTACAGGCTTAGGCTTAGCAGTAGTTAAGGCTATTTCTAATGCCCATGATGGTGATCTCTGGTTAGAAAAAACCAGTCATTGTGGTACTGTTTTTAGAATGCGTTTGCCAACACAAATTCAATCAATTCAAAGAAAAACAAAAAGAGGGGGTAGCCATAATGACTAATAATCACTTAAAAAATATTGACAGCCTGAAAAAAAATAATCCTCAGGCCCCCTTAATTCTTGTGGTTGAAGATGATGAAGCCTTGCGTGAAGCCATAGTAGATACTCTGGATCTGGGTGGCTATAATGTGATAGAAGCTGATAATGGTCGTTCAGCTTTAGAACAACTATCTAATGATGCTCTATCAGAAATTGATATTGTTATTTCTGATGTGCAAATGCCTAAAATGGATGGTCACCAATTGCTGAAACAGATTAAGCGGCATTATGATCTACCGGTACTTTTAATGACTGCTTATGGCACCATAAGTAAGGCTATAGAAGCAATGAAAGATGGTGCAGTAGATTATCTGGTAAAACCATTTGAGGCTGAAGTGCTGGTTTCTGTGGTGAGTCGCTATGTGGGTAACAGCATTGAAGAACATCAAATGATTGCTGAATCTGAAAGTATGCAGAAGATTGCTCAATTAGCCAAGCGTGTTGCTGATAGTGATGCCACGGTAATGATTGGTGGTTCCAGTGGTACAGGAAAAGAAGTTTTAGCTCGTTATATTCATAATAACTCCTCTCGTACGGATAAACCCTTTGTGGCAATCAATTGTGCTGCAATTCCAGAAAATATGTTAGAAGCGACTTTATTTGGTTATGAAAAAGGTGCTTTTACCGGTGCCTATAAGGCTTCTGCAGGAAAATTTGAGCAGGCTCATGGTGGTACTTTATTATTAGATGAAATATCAGAAATGGATCTGGGCTTACAGGCAAAATTATTACGTGTATTACAGGAAAAAGAAGTAGAACGCTTGGGTGGGCAAGAACTGATATCTTTGGATGTTCGGGTTCTGGCGACTTCTAATCGTAATATGCATCATCAGGTTCAAACCCATAAGTTTCGTGAAGATTTATTCTACCGTCTCAATGTTTTCCCAATTGTATTGCCTGATTTAAAAGACCGTAAAGAAGATATTCTACCTCTGGCTATGCATATCGTGAATAAAATTGCTAAACAAAATGGTGTTGCTATTCCTGAAATTTCAAAACAGGCAGTACAAAAATTAATCGATCATCAATGGCCTGGTAATATTCGTGAAGTAGACAATGTTCTACAACGAGCTTTTATTTTACATATGGATGGTGTGATTACACCTGATGATATGCCTATGGAAGTTGTTCCTCAAATGAATCATAGTTCACAGGAAGCAGTTGTAGTGGATATTATGAAATCTGCCTCAACCTCGGTGACAGAAAGTTCAAAAGTGATTTCTGCAAGTTTAAATGATGAATTACGTGGGCGTGAGTTTGATAAAATTCTGGAGATCTTACAGTCAACAATGGGTAATCGAAAAATGGCTGCAGAGCAATTAGGTATTAGTCAAAGAACCCTTAGATATAAGCTGGCCAAGATGAGAGATAATGGTATTACTATTCCCGGTGGTTTTGGCGTGAAAACTGCTTAAGTAATAGTGCATAAGTAATAATACACGAAAATGCTAAATTTTTGACACTGAATGTTTGGAGAATGTGATGAGTATTGAAGTTGGAAATAATATAAGTACATCAAGCATGATGTTACAAATGCGTTCCATGGCAGATATGGCTCAGGCAAATACGACACCTATCCAAGTTAATAATGAGGGTTTGCCAGGTGCCGATGTTAAAGAACCTGAGAAGGTTGAGTTCAGTAATTTATTAACGTCAGCAATACAACAGGTCAATGGTCTTCAGCAAGAGTCTAAAGGTTTAAGAAATGATTACCTTATGGGTAAGGAAGGAACTAATATTGTTGAAGTCATGATTGCTTCTGAAAAATCCAGTGTGGCTTTTGGTGCAATGCTTGAGATGCGTAATAAGTTATTGAAGGCGTATCAGGATGTTAAGAGTATTCGTGTTTAGTTACTTAAAGATAAGAATTATCTTATAAGGAACTTATCATTATTTATCGGTTAGTTACTTAAAGATAAGAATAGGGATGTGGAGTAGATCATGGCTGAAGATGTAAAACCTGCAAAAAATTCAATACTGGCATTGCAAAATATCAGTGAAGCACCTTTATTACGCCAGGTGGGCCTGGTAGTGGGGCTGGCAGCAAGTGTTGCTTTAGGCGTTGCCATTGTACTCTGGTCACAATCTCCAGATTATACGATGCTTTATAGCGGCTTGCCTGATACAGAGCTCTCCCAGGTTTCAGAATCATTAAAACAGAGTCAGATAAAATATAAGCTCAGTGCTGGTGGTATTATGGTACCAGCAAATGAAGTAGAAAAAGCACGTATGCAGTTAGCATCTCAGGGCTTGCCTAATATTCGTCCAAAAGGCTTTGATATTTTAAATGAAGAGCAGGGCTTTGGTACCAGTCAGTTTATTCAATCAGCACGTTATCAACATGCTTTAGAAGAAGAATTAGGTCGTTCTATTTCTCATATCCGTAATGTCAAATCAGCTGTTGTCCATTTAGCCCTGCCAAAAGATTCTGTATTTGTTAGAAATCGTAAAAAAGCCAGTGCTTCTGTGATGGTGAACCTATTTTCAGGTCATCGTATGACAGATGAGCAGATTTCTGCCATTAGTTATATGGTTGCTTCCAGTGTACCAAATTTACAGGTTAGCGAAGTCACAATAGTGGATCAAATGGGACGCTTATTGACGGAAACAGCTGGCAAGGAGCGACTATTAAATACTCATCAACTAGAATATACTAGCAAGATTGAAGAAAATTATATTAATAATGTTAATAATATTCTAAGCCCATTTTTAGGTCGTGATGGTTTTAAAGCACAGGTAAATGCTGATATTGATTTTACCCGGATTGAAAAAACTTCAGAGGTCTTTAACCCTGATGTCACAGCAACACGTAGTAAACAATCGCTGAAAGAAAAAGTCTCTGGTAGTGGTAATGCAGGTGTACCTGGTGCTTTGAGCAATCAGCCTCCTGGCGGAGCAATTGCATCTGAAAATATAGGTACAGACGGAGGAGCTAATGGTGGTTCATTCAAAAATAAAGAAAGTGTCACTGAGAATTTTGAACTGGATAAGACTATTAGTCATACGCAATTAGCTACGGGTAATGTAAAGAGAATATCTATTGCGGTAGTGGTGGATAATAATAGAACTATCGCTGAAGATGGAACGGTCACCGATACTGCCCGTACAGAGGAAGAAATCAAACGTATTACTTCATTGGTGAAGCAAGCGGTTGGTTTTAATACTCAGCGTGGTGATACTGTTAATATTATTAATGCAGGCTTTGTGGCACCAACAGCCTTAGAAGCAATACCTGATCTGCCAATATGGAAAGAAAGCTGGTTTGCTCCTTTAGTTAAGCAGGTTTTAGCCGCTCTTGTGATACTATATATTATATTTGGTGTGATTAAACCAACGTTTAATAACTTATCTAAATCACAGAAAGAAATTCTGGGTATTGAAGGCAAAGGAGCTGATGGTCAGATGGCTTTAGAAAGTGGAGCAACTGAAGTTGATGGAATGTCTGATGCAGGAGCAGGAGCCTTACCAAAACCACCGGATGAATATCAACTTCAATTAGACAGAGCTAAGAAATTAGTGATAGATGATCCACAAATTGCAGCACAGGTAGTTAAGAATTGGATGGAAGCCTGATAATTTGAGTTAAGTGATTGGCCTTAGGGTATTAACAGGAATGACAAATGGCTGAAGAACAAGCAGAAAATAAAGAAGTAACTGGAATTGGCAGCCTGGAAGGTATTGAGCAGGTTGCTGTATTTCTGATGTCCGTGGGTGAGGAAGAAGCTTCTCAGGTATTAAAGCATCTGGATCCTAAAGAAGTACAAAGTATTGGTGAAGCTATGGCTGCTATGACCAATGTTGATAAGGATACCACAACCGGTATTTTACAAAATTTTAATGGTATTGTCGGTGATCAGACTGCATTGGGGATGGGCTCTGAAGATTATCTGCGTAATGTTTTAAATAAGGCATTAGGTAAAGATAAAGCTGGTGGTGTTCTTGACCGTATTTTATTAGGCCGTCAATCTAAAGGTTTAGAAGCTCTGAAATGGATGGAGCCTCGTTCAATTGCTGAAGTCATTCGACTTGAGCATCCGCAAATTATTGCCATTGTCCTTTCTTATCTTGAAGCAGATCAAGCCGGTCAGGTTATTTCTAATTTAGCTGAAAATACCCGGGCTGATATCATGATGCGTATTGCCAGCCTGGATGTGATTCAACCTGACGCACTCTTTGAACTAGATAATATTCTGGAAAAACAGTTTTCCGGACAGGATGGCAGTTTACGTTCTTCCAGTGTGGGTGGTGTTAAAATTGCTGCTGATATTATGAATTTCGTCGATGGTACTGCAGAAGCAGCCATTATGGAAAATATAAAAAATGTGGATGAAGATCTGGGTCAGGAAATTGAAGATAGTATGTTTGTCTTTGATAATCTTTCTGGTGTGGATGACCGAGGCATACAGGCGCTATTACGTGAGGTGTCTTCTGACTTATTAATTGTTGCACTTAAGGGTGCTGATGAAGAAGTGAAAGAGAAAATTCTGAAAAATATGTCTAAACGTGCTGCGGAAATGTTACGTGATGATCTCGAAGCCAGTGGTCCGGTTAAACTCAGCGAAGTGGAAGATGCACAACGAGAAATTCTGGGTGTTGCACGTCGTATGGCAGATGCAGGTGATATTGCTCTAAGTTCCGGTGGTGATGATTATGTCTAATAAAGGGACTGGCAGGGTTATTTCCAGTAATACTAAGACTGCTTATACTCGTTGGACAGCTCCTAGTGTCCAAAATATTGAAGATTATAAAACTGAAAAAGCAGGTTTGCTCACCGCCAGTCAATTAGAAGAGTTACAAAAACAAGCTTATGATGAAGGCTTACAATCAGGTCAAAATGATGGTTATGTTGAAGGGCTTGAAAAAGGCAAACAAGAGGGCTTACAACAAGGCTTGAAAGAAGGTGCTGAAGCCGTTGCTCAGGTTATTCTGCGTTTTGAGCAGATGATGCAGTTATTAGCAGAGCCTTTGCAGCAAGTTGATGAGCAGGTTGAAAAAGAACTTCTGGAATTGTCTCTTGCAACGGCCAGACAAATTATCCGTCGTGAGATTACAATTAATCCTGAGCAAATCGTTGCTGTTGTTAAGAAATCCATTGCTGTGTTACCTTCTGCTGCAAAAAATATCAAAGTTTATCTAAATCCGGATGATGCAGAAATTGTTCGTCAAAATCTAAATATTTCTTCACCTGACAGTTCTTTGGAGTCAAAAGATGGTCAGGACTCTGTGAGTGATGAAGCCTGGTCAATTGTTGAAGATGCGACATTAAACCGGGGTGGATGTCATATTAAAACGGAAAATTCCAAAGTTGATGCAAGCATTGAAACTCGTATTGCTGAAATTTCAGTAAAAATCTTTGGTGATGAACGAGCAAAAGAATTAGATGAAAATATAGCTAATGGCTCAGAAGAAAAATCTAATGAAATAATTGATACTGCAGAAGAGCCTATGCAGGATGAAGTTAATAATCATATCACTCCCCAAGACGTTCATGGTGATTAAGCTATGACTGAAGAAACTGATCCTTCTGCTCAGCATGATACAGATCCAGGAAAAATTAATCCTATTCCAAATTTTTCACACCACTGGACAAATAGTTTAAAAAACCATCGTGAAGAAATTAATAATAATCCTAGCTCATTAATTGTCGAAGGTACATTGACTCGTATGGTCGGAATGACTCTTGAAGCTGTTGGCTGTCAGTCTGCTATTGGTGCCCGATGTATGGTTGAAGGTATGGATAAAAATTTTATTGAAACTGAAGTGGTTGGTTTTTCTGGAGATAAACTTTATCTGATGCCAACAATGCGTTTGGAAGGTATATTGCCCAATGCCAGAGTGATTCCTACTGCTGGTAGTTATCGTGTTCCTGTTGGTGATGAGTTATTGGGTCGTGTGATTGATGGTGCAGGTGAGCCCCTGGATGGTAAAGGCCCCATAGAAAATACTAATACTGCTCCACTTTCGGGCGAAATTATGAATCCTTTATCAAGAGCTCCGATTAATACCCCTATGGATGTTGGAGTGAGATCAATTAATGCCTTATTAACGGTTGGTCGTGGTCAACGTATGGGCTTGTTTGCCGGTAGTGGTGTGGGAAAAAGTGTTTTGTTAGGTATGATGACTAAATTTACCGATGCTGATGTGATTGTGGTGGGTCTCATTGGTGAACGGGGGCGTGAGGTCAAAGAATTCATTGAGAATATTCTTGGTGAGGAAGGTATGGCACGCTCAGTTGTAGTGGCTGTTCCTGCTGACCAATCCCCTGTTATGCGTTTACATGGGGCTCAAGTGGCTACCAGTATTGCAGAAGACTTTCGTGAACAGGGAAAGCATGTATTATTGTTAATAGACTCTTTAACCCGCTTTGCTCAGGCACAGCGTGAAATAGCATTGGCTATTGGAGAGCCTCCTGCAACTAAAGGTTATCCACCATCAGTATTTGCTAAGTTACCGGCTTTAGTCGAGAGGGCAGGGAATGGTGATAAAGGCGGTGGTTCAATTACTGCTTTTTATACTGTATTAACAGAAGGTGATGATCAACAGGATCCTATTGCTGATGCTGCCAGGGCAATTTTAGATGGGCATGTTGTTCTATCTCGAACCCTGGCTGAAAGTGGCCATTATCCGGCTATTGATATTGAAGCTTCCATCAGTCGTGTAATGACGGATATTTCTGCAGAAGATCATCTTGAAATGGCCAGACGTTTTAAGCAAGTCTATTCTACCTATCAACAAAATAGAGATTTAATCAATGTTGGTGCTTATTCATATGGTACTGATAGAGATATTGATGAAGCAATTGAAAGGGAACCCTCTTTGATGGATTTTTTACATCAGGGAATGAATACTCCAATGAATATTGAGAATAGTCTACATGATTTATTTAGTGTGATGACTCAGCCCACACAGCTGCAGCAGCAACCAATAAATACTGCTCAGACAGGGATCACCCCTGGAGTTGCTTCTGCTAATGTTTATAAACAATAGTGGTAGAGCAATGTTGAACTTTTAATTTTGAATGTTGAATTGAAAAAGATAAAAGCAAAAAAGACATAATTTTGACACTTCCATATAGGGTTTTGAATAATGCCTAAATTAAAATCTCAGAGAATGGATCCGGTTAATCAACTGGCTGATAAATATGATAAGGAATATGCAATTATTTATTCCCAATGTTTGTCGCAAGTTCATGCACTTGAAGATCAATTGAAAAAATTGTATAGCTATCGTGATGGTTATAACCAGCAATTTACTGATCTGTCTAATCAAGGAGTAGGTAGTAATCGCTTACAGGACATTCTTAAGTTTATGACTAATCTAAATGTCAGTATAGATGGTATTGGTATGCAGATACGTCGACAAAAAAAGGTTTGTGAAGAAAAGAAAAAACAATGGATGGAAAAGCACAATAAAAAAAGAATTTATCGTACTGTCACAAATAAGTATGTGAAAGAAGAACAAATAATACAAAACAAAGCTGAACAAAAAGAACAAGATGAGTTTAATCAAGCTCAATTTCACCGCAAACTACAATTGAAGTCTGAAGTCTGAAGTCTGAAGTCTAAAACCTAAAGTCTTACCTCTTACCTCAAATATTCTAATTATTTAAATCCTACTTAAAGTTAATTCTATATATTTACTTTAAATCTCACATCTAATTGTCTAATTAATAACAATATTATAAGAAATGCAAAGGTGGCATAGCCATTGCATTATCTTTTATGTAAGAGATAAATATCCATTTAAAGTTATTTTTTTGACGTATGAGAAAATGAAAACAGAAACTTTATTAAATATTAGACCAGAATTACCCAAAGGGGATGAAAACAACGCTAGACAAGTGCTGCTTCAGGATCCGGGTAATAGTGCAGAGGCTGATAATTTTAAGTCAGCACTAATGCAGCAGATTGGTCAACATAAAGGTGAGCATAGTAAAACAGATGAAAAATCTGTGATTAGTTTGCCACAGGACGGCAAAGCTTTGCCAAATAAAGAAAATAATGATGAATCTATTGAACAACTTATTGATAAGGCAAAGTCAGAGCTGACAGACTTGCCCGAGGAAGCTAGAGCTAAACGTCCGCTCTTATTAAAAGGTTTACCTGAACAGGCAAGAGTAGAACGTCCAGAGATACCAGAGCAGGAAATAGTAGAACGAATAGAGTTACCCGAGGAAGCTAGATCTGAACGTCCGCTGTTATCAAAAGAATTGCCAGAGCAGGCGAGAGTAGAACGTCCAGAGTTACCCGAGGAAGCAAGAGCTGAACGTGTGCTCTTATCAAAAGAATTGCCAGAGCAGACAAGAGTAGAGCGTCCAGAGTTACCTGAGGAAGCTAGAGCTGAACGTCCGCTCTTATCAAAAGAATTGCCAGAGCAGGCGAGAGTAGAGCGTCCAGAGTTACCCGAGGAAGCTAGAGCTGAACGTTCGCTCTTATTAAAAGAACTGCCAGAGCAGACAAGAGTAGAACGTCCAGAGTTACCCGAGGAAGCAAGAGCTGAACATCCGCTCTTATCGAAAGAATTACCAGAGCAGACAAGAGTAGAACGTCCAGAGCAGCTTATTAGAGAAGAAATATCTGTAGATCCAATACAGCTCAATAATGAGAATATTATTGAGCCAAGTTTAATTGCTCAGGAAGTCAGTAAAACGGTTAGTCCGGTTGTCTTGGCTCAAGTTTTTAATGACAGGCTACAAGCAACTCAAATAAGAGCAAATGAATTTGTAGCAGATAAAAGGAAGAGTATTGAGACATCTAATACTCAAGTAGGTTTTGGACAATCAGTAAGTCCCAGACCAGTAAATGCTGAAGCTGGAGTACAAACAGGTAGTGGTTCTGAAAGTAAAAATGATCAAGCACTGGGAAAGCATATAGCAGACTTTCAACAATATATGGAAAGTTCAAGAAAACATGCTCAACCCGGTGAAACCATGACCAAGGTAAAAACCTTTGATGAAAACTTAAAAGTGACTCAGGAAAATATCCAGTCTCTGCGAAATGAGTCAAGAGTTTTGGCCAATAATATACAAAATTCCCAGATTAATCAGTCAGCTATGCAGTCAATGGTGGCAGAACGGACTCAAATGAGTGCAGGCTTTACACCTTTATCAAGTTTTCAGCCTAATACTCAGGCAACGATGGGGCAAACTTTAGCCTCAATGGAAGTCAAAACTACGGTGGGTACTTCAGCCTGGAATCAGGGATTTTCAAATCAAATTACCATGATGGCAAAAAATGGTATTCAGCAAGCAAGAATTAAGCTGAATCCAGCGCACCTTGGTCCTATTGAGGCAATGGTCAAAATAACCGGTGAAGCGGCAGTGGTTAACCTTTCATCCTTACAATTGACCACAAAAGATGCGCTGGAAAATGCCGTACCAAGATTAAAAGAAATGCTGAATGAGAATGGATTTTCACAGGTTGATGTGAATGTATCTCACCAGGATAAAAAAGAACAGCAAGGAGCTGCTTTAGGTTCAAACAACGAGCATGGTCATCCCACTATGCCAGGTGAAGAACAATTATCAAATGAGACTCAGGAGATAGAGTCAGAGGCTATGGCTGATGATTCACATGGACAGGGTCTTAATATTGTTGATTACTATGCTTAAGGAGAATAACAATGGCACAAGTAATAAATACTAATATATATTCACTCAATGCGCAGAGGAATTTAAATAATTCGTCTTATGATTTACAGACATCATTGCAAAGATTATCGTCTGGATTACGAGTGAATAGTGCGAAGGATGATGCGGCTGGTTTAGCAATTGCTACCCGTTTTACATCTCAAATTCGAGGTTATAATCAGGGTGTAAGGAATGCCAATGATGCTATTTCATTAGCTCAAACATCCGAGGGAGCCTATGATGAAATGACCAGTAATTTGCAACGAATTCGTGAGCTGTCAGTTCAGGCAGCCAATGCAACAAATAGCTCAACTGATAGACAAGCTATTCAAACAGAAATTACAGATTTACAAGCAGAAATTGAACGTGTAACTCATACACAGTTTAATGGTGTAGAAGTCATTGGTCAGGATGCTGGATCATTTTATTTTCAGGTTGGACCTAATGGTAACAAATTAGTAGATGGAATTACTGTTTTAACTGTTGATATAACAACACAAGCAGAGTTTTCTGCTATGCAACATGCTGATGCAACAGTCTATAGGGCTGGTGCTACCATGGATGAAATGACTGATCTTGCACTGAGTATGCTCAATAAAGTTGATAGTTTATTACAAGTGGTGAATACACAGCGTGCTATTCTTGGTGCAACTCAGAATCGTTTTGAGTCAGTGATTAGAAATGGATCCAATATTTCAGAACAATTATCAGCTTCACGTTCACGTATTCAGGATGCAGATTTTGCGGCAGAAACTGCAAGATTAACCAAGGCTCAAATATTGCAACAGGCAGGTACTACGGTTCTTACACAGGCTAATGCGATACCGCAAAATGTTTTACAGTTACTACAGGGATAGGGTGATATTGGAATAAATTGATGAAAGTATTTTTATTCATTGGAGTTAATAATATATGACGACAATACATCAAAATAGTATTTCTAATAATCATTCTATTGATGATAAAAATCATCAATCAACTGGTGGTAATGAAAGAAGTGTTGGGTCCCGCAGTAAGCAGGTTGATGAGAATAGTGTACAAGGTGATTATGCCGGTACTGTCAATATCTCTTTTAATGCAGAGTTACGCTTAAGAGCCTATCAGGAACAGCGAAAGTGTATTGAACCTAACAATAATGAGGCAGAACGAGTTCATTCTGAAGGGATAGAATTATCAAATGATAATAATCCAGAAAAACAAATAGAATTAGTTGTTCAAAATGAAGAAAAGGTTTTAGATTTTCCACAGAATGTTAATCATATGCTAACAGAGGTACAAAATAATATTGTTAAGGAAAGTGATCCCGGATATCAATACTTAGTCAATGTATTAAATAATAATAAAGCAACAGTTGAAGACCCTCAGCAATTGCAGGAAATTATGCGTAAAGAGCAATTTTTCCTTAGTCGTAGAAAGCCTTTTATGCAAAACTCAGACTTTCAAAGTTATAGTCAGGTTTTAAGTCAATTTTCAAACATAGTTGAACGCCAGCAATACGCCCACCAATCTCTTTTATAATTCATTTCCGTTTTATAGACTCACCTAAGTTTTCTAATTAAAAAATAGCTAAAAAGATTTTTTTATTCTATATAGCTACTTGAAAAATTAATAATAAACCAAATATATTGCTTAGTTATTAATTAATTTAGGTATGCTCTTTACCTAATAAAAATATAGGCTGAAGACTTGCTCATGAGTTTGACAAATATTATTGAAGATAAATTAACAACAACTTTTTCTCCGGATTATTTATTGGTTGAAAATGAAAGCCATATGCATAATGTACCTGCGGGATCTGAAATGCATTTTAAGGTGCAAATTGTATCAGATAGTTTTGATGGTGAAAGTTTAATTAAACGGCATCGTGCGGTGAATAAAGTATTAGATCAGGAACTAGCAGGTCCCATTCATGCACTTTCAATCCATGCTTATAGTAAAATGGAATGGGATAAGCGTAATGGGCAAGTCAGTGATTCACCTCCCTGTCATGGCGGTGGAAAGTAACATTTTATATAAAATTTAGGAGTTAGTATGGCGACGGTTGATGTAACAGCAGATAATTTTAATGAGATTATCACTAATAATGATTTTGTTATTGTAGATTTTTGGGCACCCTGGTGTGGTCCATGTAAAGGCTTTGCCCCACTTTATGATGAGTTATCAGAAAAGTATCCGGATATTGTTTTTGCAAAAGTGAATACAGAAGAGCAGCAAGCATTGGCTGGTGAATTTCAGATTCGTTCCATTCCAACTATAATGATATTTCGTGAACAAATTATTATGTTTTCTCAGCCAGGAGCACCTCAAGGCCCTCAGATGGAACAAATTATTGAACAGGTTCAGGGGCAGGATATGAAAGAGGTTAAAAAAGATATTGAACAACAGCAGGCTGATGAAGCTACTAAGCAATAAGCGATAGAACTGTTAATAATTATGAAATTTTACTCGCAAGAGTTCAATCACGAGCAGACTGAAAAAGTTGGTATTCTTCTGGTGAATCTAGGTTCACCAGATGCCCCCGATGCCAAATCAATCAGACGTTTTTTAGGTGAATTTCTATCTGATCATCGTGTTATAGAAATGCCTAAGTTTATTTGGCAAATTATCCTGAATTTTTTTGTCCTTCCTTTTCGGCCCTCTAAATTAGTGCCCTTATATCAATCTATCTGGACAGATGATGGTTCCCCCCTAGTTTCTATTGCTCAAAAACAAAAAGAACAATTAGAAATATTATATGCAGAAAGAGCCAAAAAAAATGGCATAGAAAACAAACTGAGCTTTGCTTTAGCCATGTGTTATGGCAAGCCTGATATCGAATCAGCAATTAAGCAACTCACCAGTGATAATGCTAGAAAAATCCTTGTACTTCCAACCTATGCACAATATTCAGGAAGTACCACAGCTGCTATTTTTGATTCAATTACTTCAGAATTACAACAATGGCGCTGGGTTCCGGAATTACGCTTTATCAACCAATACCATGATCATGAGGCTTATATACAGGCTTTAGCAGATTCTGTTAAAACACATTGGCAATCACATGCAAAAGGACAAAAGCTTATTATGTCCTTTCATGGTCTACCAAAGGTATATCTCACCAAAGGTGATCCTTACTTTTGTCAATGCCACAAAACAGCTCGCTTGCTAGCAGAAAAACTTCAACTGAGTGAATCACAATGGGCAATTACCTTCCAATCCCGTTTTGGTAAACAGGAATGGTTAAAACCTTATACCAGTGAAAGCTTGATTGATTTAGTCGATCAAGGAATAGAATCCGTCGATATAATCTGTCCGGGATTTAGCATTGACTGTCTGGAAACTTTAGAAGAAATAGCAGTAGAAAATAGAGATGTATTTTTAAAGGCAGGTGGTAAAACGTATCACTATATTCCGGCATTAAATGATTCATTAGCGCAAATAAAAATGCTGTCCAGCCTAATAGAACAACATACCCAGGGCTGGGATGTAATTTCTGATTTAGATGAGTTATTACATAGAAAAAAATTAAAAGATTCAGTGAGTTTATAATTAAATTATTTTCCTAATAAAGAAATCCAGGCTTCACTAGAGCTTAAGGTTATATCGAGGATGATGCTGGGGAAAATTCCGCCTAGCATAATTAAAACAATAAAGATGATCGCTATCACTAATTCACGTTTACGTAAATCCATTGCTTCAGCAACGACATCATTTCTAATGGGTCCTAAAAAGGCATTTTGATAAATGCTTAGAAAATAGGCTGCACCTAGTACAATTCCAATGAGAGCTGCGATACCTGCACCAGTGTGAGTTTCTAAAGTACTGATGATAATCAGGTTTTCTGCCACAAAACCATTGGTTCCGGGAACGCCCATACCTGCCAGACCAAAGATAAAGAAGAAGCTGGCTAATAGGGGCATGGTTTTAGCGACACCGCCAAGGCTGACTAATTCAGTTGAACCAGTGCGATGGTGCAGAAATCCAATCAGTATAAATATTCCACCGGCAACTATAGTAAAATTAATGAGTTGAAATAGTGCGCCTTGAATTCCCTGAATAGTAAATGATGAAATCCCCAGAAT
>JADFVK010000148.1 GCA_015222495.1 Pseudomonadota bacterium | reverse complement strand
GTTGCCCAGATAGCTCAGTCGGTAGAGCAAGGGACTGAAAATCCCTGTGTCCCTGGTTCGATTCCAGGTCTGGGCACCAATCATATCAAGACTTTACATCAACCATAAACATCTTTAAAACTTATCGGTATCCCCTACGGTATCCTCTAGCTTTAAAAGTCCATAAAGTAGTCAAATAATTCTCTATATTCTTGCTGGTGCTTAATTAAAATAGCACTAATCTATAAACTCTTGCATAAATTATCGTACTTTGAACATATAAAATTTATTCAGCCCCAGTTGTAGATAATGTACTCAAGCTCATTTTTTATATAAATATTCATATCATAAGTGTTTTAATAATATATTCTGGAAGCTGTTCCACTATTTCTATAGGAAGCGGGTAGGGAAACTACGGCCGTACGGAAACATTTAGATACCCCCTTACTATCCGGTCTTGACCTTAAGCTGATATTACGAGTTAGTACAACTCAATCTTAAAATTCCGTATAGCTGCTATTTCTAAATGTGCAAAAAAATCCCTACACTGGTTTGCTTTACCTTTCTGAAGTTATTTATCACCTATTAAATAGTCAGCTTCAAGTTTTTTTACCATCCGTTAAAAGGTCAATAATGAGTGATGGAATTACCGGCATATTTATGACATAATCCTTTCGGATTTTTGATCGTCATTTTGATAATACTGCTACTGTTAAAAACAACATTATACCACAGAATGACTATCTTTTTATTAATCAGCAGCTTGACGTGTTTTAGCCTTCTTCTTGAACACCGAAACGTGAGTATCATTTGCTATAAACTTATGGATCTAGACCTTAATATGAAAAAATTACCACTAATTTCTTTAATTACCTTGTCAATCACAATGGTTGGTTGTGCGGTATCGCCCCAAAAATTCACCATTAATGAAATCGAACAGATTCATATGGATGATCGCAACGCTGCTATGGCTCAGGTTGAGCCTTACGGGGAGGTGATGACGATTAATGAGGCCATTGCACGAGCTTTAAAATACAACCTTGAGCAACGCGTAAAGAAGCTTTCTCAGTCATTAGCATCTTCAGAGTTAGAACTTGGAAAATACGATATGCTCCCAACGTTGGTGGCTAAAGCGGGTTACAACACACGTAATAATTACAGCAGCCGTTATGAGTCTACTTACTCTGATCCTAAAAATATTGATAGAACAGAAGATACATCTGTTTCATCAGAAAAAAAACATTCAAACTTTGATTTAGGACTCTCTTGGAATATTTTGGATTTTGGGGCAAGTTATTACACCGCAAAGCAGAATGCAGACAAGTTTCTCATTGCCAGTGAAAATCGTCGCAAATCAATGCACACTTTAATTAGAAATGTTCGTACCGCTTATTGGAAAGCACTTGCCACTGAAAAATTAGCAGATCGTGTTCGTGACGTTATATTGGCTTCAGAAGAGGCTTT
This sequence comes from Pseudomonadota bacterium, assembly GCA_015222495.1. Lineage (GTDB taxonomy): Bacteria > Pseudomonadota > Gammaproteobacteria > GRL18 > GRL18 > GRL18. Next base: position 3,409 of record JADFVK010000148.1, on the reverse strand, counting down.
AAAAAAATCAGAAAAACTATCTAATGAGCGAATTAGCTCACCAGAAGAATCACTCCGGTATCAAAGAAATTTATTGGAAAATTTACGCTTGCTAGAGGCGATTGAGAAAGAATTAGGGAGTGCTCGTGTTGAGCTTACAGCATTGACTGGCTCTTTCCCCGGCAGCACTTTTAAGCTGGTTGAACCGAAATTTAATCTTGATGTGCTTGATATTGCAGTTGAAGAAATGGAAGCGATTGCTTTACTGAATAATGTTGATTTAAAGAAAGGGTTGTTCAATGCAAGAATTGCAGCTCAAGATACACGTAAGGCTATTTTGAAATTACTCCCGGGGATTTCTCTTGATTTTGGAACACATCGAGATAATGACACATTTTTAGTTAACGAAAGTTGGAATTCTGCGGGTCTTTCTCTTTCTTACAATTTATTTAGTATTCTTAGTGCTCCTGCAAGAATGTCGGCAGCAGAAAAGAATGAAGCAGTAGCTAAAGCTCGTCGAATGGCTTTGCAAATGACAGTTCTGACTCAAGTGCATCTGGCGCGATTACAATATACCAATACACTCAAACAATATAAGCGAGCTGATAGGATTTTTAGTGTGGATTCTCAGTTAGAAAAGATCGCTGCTGGTAAATACAAAGGAAATATGGCTGGTAGACAACGACAAATTTCATCCAGTGTCACAACAATTCTCAGTGAGCTTCGTAGTTATCAAGCTATGTCGAAATTTCAGGATTCTATTGGATTGCTTCATACCACGCTTGGTTTAGAGCCGGAAATTGGTAGTGTTGATGATATATCTTTAACAGAATTAAGTGATTTTATTGGTCAATGGATGTTAAAAGGCTTAGTCGTGAATGAATAATACTCATAGAACACTCAGGTTAATGCTAGTAGTGCTTACTGTTTGTTTACCTGTCAGCGGAACCAGTGCCCAAAAAAGTTTCGCTTTAGAACAAACTGAATTAAGAGCACAGATCACCTCTGCCCATCATGCCACGATTAGTGCTGAGATGACAGGTCGTATCGATGTTCTAAAAATCAGAGAGGGGCTGAGAGTTAAGAAAAACGATGTACTTGTCAGGTTCAATTGTGTTTTGCTGGAAGTTAAAAAGAAAAAGGCAAAGATACAGTTATCTGTAGCCAGAAACATGCTCAAAGGTAATAAACGAATGGCAGAACTTGATGCGATTGGCAGTGTTGATCTAGAAAATAGTCGCCTTGAAGTTGATCTGGCAAAGATGGATATGACTTATTTGAGTGCAATTTTAGATCAATGTGTTATCAAAGCCCCATATTCAGGAACAATCAGCGAACAATTCGTTTATGAGAATGAGTTTATTCAAACAGGAACACCATTGTTTGAGATTCAAGATGATAAAGAGCCTCGTCTTGAGTTTATTATCCCCTCAAACTGGCTGACTTGGTTGGAAACGGGTTATGAATTTAAGGTTAGGATTGATGATACTGAGAAAACTTATCCCGTTAAGCTGTTATATACCGGCACAAAAATAGATGCATTGAGTAATTCTGCTAAAGCCGTTGGTTTAATTACAGGCGAATATAATGAACTCTTACCAGGTATGAGTGGTAATATAAAAATTACTCATCCATCTGTAAATCCAACACGATAAATTAATGCAAAGAGATTATCTATAATGATGACTTATATCGAAACACACACATTAGTTAAGCCTAAAGCCATGCAGCTGGAACAGCGTTTGATGTTCGATGGGGCGGCAGCCGTTACAATTGTTGATAGTACTATCGATGCTGCTGATAACGATAACGAGGCTGAAATAACAGAGAATGTTGTTTCATTGTCGCCTGCTTATGAAAAAGCCCGACCTGCATCTGACCTGGCACAGAAACAGATAAGTGATTATCTTTCTGAATCCAGTGTGGAAGAACTGTTTCTTATTTTTAATGGTGGAAAAACTGAAATTGACAGCCAATGGCTTCAGGCTATGGAATCGCTGAAACAAGCTTTTTTAAGTGGTGATTTTGACATTGATCTGCAACTACTTGACAACGAAACCTTAGAAGGAAGCCTAGGTGCTTTTACTTCTAAAGGGTCTGATGGAAATCCGGTTCTTTATTTAAATGAGTCATATCTGGATAGTTTTGGTGATGATGTATCTGCCAGAGTCATCGTAGAAGAACTTGGTCATGCTATTGATTATTTTGTTAATGGTGAAAATGACTCCATCGGAGATGAGGGTCAATTATTTGCTGATGCTGTTTATGGTTCCCTATCCGCTATCTCATTTGAGATGTCTGAATCAGACAATGATTTTGCTGAGATTGTGATTGATGGCGAAAATATAGAAGTCGAAAATGCAAATTATACTTTTGTTAATGCTTATAAGGTTCTTGACCCTGAAGAAGACACAACGATTAACGCTTATGATATTGAAAAAGAGTCCAATGTTCATGAGTTTGATAAGTCTCAGCAACCTTCAGCTGGAGACGAATTAATAACAGGTGGTCTAGGTTCAGTCACCATTGATGATGGTACGGGATCGGAATTATTTAGTGGTAACGATGTTTCTGCTATCGGTATAAATATTGATGGAACCACTTATTATGGATGGGTAAGCAGGCCCATAAAAGTGGGTTCAAATGTTGTTGCCTTTTATTTCTGGACTGATGTAGATTTTACTGATTTGACTAGCGCCCAAAATGATGGGAATACTGATGGTGATAGAGATACTTCAGATAATAGTGCCTTTCTACTCGTTGTAGATCAAGCCGGTTTTGACAATAAAATAAATGCTGAAGGTGGTTCGATTTATACGATTGGTTCATCTTCAGACCGTGTTGACAGCAATCTTAATAAATTGGTATTGGCAGCAAATAATGCGCCGGTATTGGAACCAGATACTAATACAGTAGCTGAAGACGTTAATGCTACGGGTAATGTACTGGATAATGATACGGATGCTGATGGCGACACATTATTCGTCACTCAATTTGCAGTTAATGGTCAGCTTTATAATGCAGGTGAGACCGCCACAATATTAGATGTTGGTACGCTTGTGATTAATGCAGACGGAAGCTATATTTTTACCCCTGATTCAGGTTATTACGGCTCTGTCCCTATTGCTTCTTATGTCGCCAGCGATTCCAATGACACGGCTGCGTCCACGCTCAGTATTATCGTTACACAGGTTAATGAAGCGCCAACGGCTGTTAATGATACAAAAACAGTTACCGAAGATACCGTTGCAACAGGCAATATTATCGAAAATGACAGTGATCCTGATGGCGACACATTAGTAGTTACAGCATATAGCTTTGTGAGTAATGGTTCTACTATTAACGCAACTATCGGTACTAAAACGGTTATGCCTGGTGTCGGTGAGATAACGATATTCTCTGATGGAACCTATATATTTGAGCCTGCAGC
>JADFVK010000147.1 GCA_015222495.1 Pseudomonadota bacterium | reverse complement strand
GCTTCTGCACCACTTTTGATATTAATGACTAAGTTGTGATCAGCCGCAATAAAATTAAGTGATGTCTGTGCATCCTCTTCATCTGCTTGTGTATCATAAGGCAGTCGAACAGCATAAAAACGATAATGATTATCAGGGAATTGTGTATTGAGATTATTAATAGCGAGTTGTGCCAAACGCCCGCATGTTGTTGAATCAATACCGCCACTGATCCCCAAAACTAAACTTTCCATACCGGAATCCAGTAATTTTTTTTGAATAAAATCAATACGTCTTTTAATCTCAAACTGAGGATCGATTTGAGCTAATACTTTCATTTCGTCAATAATTGTTTGTGCATCCACTTGTTTAGCTCCAATAGCCGTTTAGCCTTAAACTTAGAAAACGTTTTCTAGGTTGAAAACTCAGTTCTAGGTTTAATAAAAATAAGTGCTATAATATACCGAGTAGTCCCTATTAATCAAAGGAATAGAATAAATGAAAAAAATTGATGTGATTATTAAGCCATTTAAATTAGATGACGTACGTGAGGCATTGTCTGAAATTGGTGTAACAGGGATGACTGCTACTGAAGTTAAAGGTTTTGGGCGTCAAAAAGGTCACACTGAACTTTATCGTGGTGCTGAATATGTGATTGATTTTTTACCTAAGGTTAAGTTGGAGATTGTTGTTCAGGAAGAAATACTGGAACGCTGTCTTGAAGTGATAAGTAATGCAGCCAGAACAGGAAAAATTGGTGATGGAAAGATTTTTGTCTCTGCTGTGGAAAAGGTAGTTCGCATCCGCACGGGAGAAGAGGACAGGGATGCGATTTAAACAAACATTGGCTATTTTTCTTGTTAGTGTAAAGAGTGTTTAAATCTTCATCCACTCAGGCATACTAGGGATAACACTCTCTTCTTCATAGAATACATCAGGATAAAATTTGCTCTTATTCACGTCATAAACTCTCTGGGCATCTTGAGCCAGTTGTGGCTGACCCATCAAGCTATATGCTTTAACCATAATGAGTAATGCTTCACTGATAGCCGGAGTTTGTTGATAATGTTCAACCACAAATGAGGCTCTGTCAACTGCAGCAATATAAGCCTCTCTTCTCATATAATAATTTGCAACATGGAGTTCATGCTTAGCAACTTTATTACGTAAATAACGCATTCTGGCAGTGGCATCTGCGGCATATTTACTATTGGGGAACTTATGTGTTAATTCATTGAAATAATTAAATGATTCAAGAGAAGCATTAGGATCTCGTTTGGACTCATCCTGAGGAAATGCAAATTCAAAGACACTCTTTCTCGCTGGAAATGTGGCCAGACCGCGTAGATAATAAGCATAGTCTACATGAGTATGACGAGGGTGCAGTTTAATAAAACGATCAGCAGCAGCAATAGCAGACTCAGGTTCATCAAATTTATAATAGGCATAAGCGGTTTCAAGCTGAGCCTGCTGAGCATAAGCACCATGAGGATAACGAGCTTCTAATTTTTCATAGAGTTCAATGGCGGATTTATATTCACCCTCTGAAAGATTTGCCTTTGCTTCTGCGTATAATTTACTGGCTGACCAGGTTTTTGTTTCATCAGCTTTATCAGGCATCCAGGATTGAATCATAGAGCAACCACTAGTGAATAGGCTGATAAAAGCCAATAAAATAATGAATTGAAATCGGTTAAAATAAATACGCTGCATTTTGCTTGTTTTCCCTAAACAATATAATAGACAAAGTCTGAATTTGATAGCCAGTATACTTGTTTTATGGGAAAATATCGATAAGAATCATGAGAGAAAATAGAGAATAAAAATTTTGAAAATTATAAAATATAAACAGTTTTATCTGCCTTTATGGATATTTTGTTGCATGATATATCCGTTTTTGAGTCATGCCGCAAGTCCAGATAATCATAAGCAGCTAAAGATTTATGAGGCAAGTGTTCAGGTCGATGAAAAATCTACTGAGAATGAACTTATTAATAAGGCATTTGCTCAGGTTCTGATCAAGGTTTCAGGACGTTCTGATATTGGACAATCACCTCATTATACAAGTATTCTAGAACAGTCAAAAAATACAATTTCACAATTTAGATATGATAATAAACTGATAGCAGATAATTCAGAAGCAGTATCGATAGAAAGCCTATCAAAAGAAGTTCCAATAAAAGAAAGTGAGCAAAAGAAGCAAAAATGGTTTTGGGCAAAATTTAACTCTAAGAGTGTTGATGCCTTATTAAAAAATGCCAATATAGCAGTTTGGTCTAATGTCAGGCCAGCCACATTAGTCTGGTTTTCTCAGGAAATTAATGGACAACGGTTACTGCAAAGCCAACATGAAGCTCCTGATGTACATAAAATATTGCAGCAAGCATCACAGCAACGGGGAATTACTCTGAAGTTTCCATTTATGGACTTACAAGATCAAAATAGTATCTCGTCTAATGATATATGGAATAATTATAGTGATACCATATTGCTTGCATCAAGGCGTTATCTGGCTCAGACAACCCTAACGATTCGTTTGTTTCAGGAAAAGTCAGGTTTATGGAATAGTCAATGGACTTTATTATTATTAGGTAAGAGTCAGTTCTGGACTATCAAAGATAAAGATAAAACTGTAGTTCTTAGCTCTGGAATCAATAAACTTACAGATAAATTAGCTCAACAATTTACTTCAAATTTTAACCGCAATGATATTCTGGTTGGTGAAGATAAGGAGATTATTCTACTGCAGATTAATAATGTTCGGGGCTATCCTGCATTTCAGAAGCTCAATGCTTATTTCAGTAGTCTGGCAAGTGTCAGATCAGCAACTTTATTGAAAGTCGAACAGGATCATGTGATTTATAAAGTAAAATTTTTAGGGGGTAAAAACACACTGATTCAGGAAATCAAACTCATGGACTTATTACAAGCTGTTGAACGTAATAATATTGATAATAGTTTAAAAGATAATCAAGACTATAAAGCAGTGATTCTGGATGATTTGGATAAAAAATTAAGCCAGAAAAATCAACCTAATAATACTTCAGGTCAGGCTTCAGTAGAAGACTCTAAAGTAATACAGGCACCTTCAGTACTACCTAAAGTAGAGAAGTTAACACCTGAACTTGAATATTGGTTTGTGCAATAAGGATCTGTAATGACTGAATCACAAAAATGGATGTCATTATCTATTGTATTATTTGTGGGCTTTTTATTTTATTTATTGTCTCCTATTCTTAGTCCTTTTCTGGTAGCGGCTTTAATTGGCTATTGCGGGGATCCTCTGGTTGATCGGCTGGAAACACATAAGCTCTCACGCACAATGTCAGTGAGTATTGTTTTTAGTGGATTTTCTATTTTAATTTTAGCTTTATTATTTCTTCTGGTACCTTTGTTGGAGCGTCAAATACTGGCATTGTTACATAAACTACCTGGTTTTATTGATTTTATACAAACACAAATTATTCCAAAATTACTGAACTTTACAGGCCTGGAAGATAAGAACTCAGAATATGGTTTTGATTATGCGGCGGTAAAACAAACCATCCGTGATAACTGGTGGCCTATTAGTGGCTTTGCTAGTCATATAGTTAATACCATTTCAAAATCAGGATTTTCAATTATAGCCTGGGTCTCTAATATGGTATTGATCCCTGTCATCGCTTTTTACTTTATGCGTGACTGGGATGAATTGGTGAAAAAAACACTACATTTATTACCTCGACATATAGAGCCTTTGGTTAAAAAATTAGCTCACCAGTCAGATGAAGTCTTAGGTGCCTTTATTCGAGGCCAAATGGTAGTTATGGCGAGTTTGTCCGGCATTTATTCTATTGGTTTGTGGATTGCTGGTCTGGAACTGGCACTTCTAGTCGGCTTATTAGCAGGTTTAGTCAGTTTCGTTCCCTATCTTGGTTTTATTGTTGGTATTTTGGCTGCAATCGTTGCTTCTTTAATTCAATTTCATGACTTGAGCTTATTGATCCCTATTGCAATTGTGTTCAGTATCGGTCAATTACTCGAGAGTCTATTATTAACACCATTATTAGTAGGGGACAAAATAGGTCTTCATCCTGTTGCGGTGATTTTTGCTATTATGGCTGGCGGACAATTATTCGGCTTTGTCGGTATTTTAATTGCTTTGCCAGTCTCCGCCGTTATTATGGTCTTATTACGCCATCTTTATCAAAGTTATGTTTCCAGTAGTCTTTATGGTGGTGAGCAAGTTCAGGAAGAAAATACTTAATGCAAAACATCTCATATCAATTACTAAAAAAGCGACTTGCTGCTTTAACCACCCTGCCTGAAACTAGTTTGTTGCAGAATAATTTAATCGGCATCGAAAAAGAAAGTCTTAGAGTGAATACAACGGGTGGTATCGCGCAAACACCACACCCGAAGAGTTTAGGGGCTGCCCTGACTCATCCCTATATTACAACTGATTATTCTGAGGCGATGAGTGAATTTATTACGCCGCCTTTTGCAAAAATTAATGAAGCATTAGAATTTCTACAAAACACTCAAAAATTTGTTTATAAAAATTTAGATAATGAAATTTTATGGGCTACCAGTATGCCTTGTGTGGTTGCTGGAGAATCCAGTATTCCATTGGCAAAATATGGTCATTCCAATGCTGGTACCATGAAGACCACTTACCGGAGAGGTTTGGGACATCGTTATGGACGTGTGATGCAGGTCATCTCTGGAGTGCACTTTAATCTTTCTATTGCAGAAGACTTTTGGCCAGTTTTACAGGAAATAGAGCAGCAAGAGTCGCAAAAAAAATTAGCTTTACAGGAATTTATCAATCAAAGATATTTTGATTTAATCCGTAATAGTCAACGTATGGGCTGGTTAATTCCCTATCTTTTTGGGGCATCTCCTGCAGTTTGTAAGTCTTTTGTACATGGTGGCTCAACCACTTTGCAAGAATTTGATAAAAGTACTTATTATGAACCCTATGCGACTTCATTACGTATGGGGGATATTGGATATCAAAATAATAAAGAAAATGAAACTGGTATTAAGGCTTGTTATGCCAGTGTGGATAGTTATATTAAAAGTCTGAGTTGTGCTATATCTACACCTTACCAGGGGTATGAAAAATTTGGCTTCTTTAAAGATGGAAAATATCAACAGCTTAATAACAATATTCTACAAATCGAAAATGAATACTACTCAACAATTCGTCCAAAGCAAATTCTTATAGGTAATGAAAAACCAACTATTGCTTTAAGAAAGAGGGGAGTAAAATATGTTGAATTACGTTCATTAGATGTTAATGCCTATGATCCTCTGGGAATTAATGAGAGTCAATTGTATTTTCTTGAGGCATTCCTATTATTTTGCTTATTGCAGGAAAGTCCATTAATTGATGCTCTTGAAAGAAAAGAAATTGACCATAATGAAATGCTGACAGCCCATCGAGGACGTATGCCAGGAGTAAAACTGCTGAGAAGTGGTAAAAATCATGTTCTAAAAGATTGGGCTATGGAAATTATGCAGGAGATGGGAAGCGTATGTGATTTGTTAGACGCTGATAATCCTGAAAAACCATATAGAGAAAGTCTTAAAAAACAAACAGCAAAGGTGAATAATCCAGAGTTAACGCCTTCAGCAAGAATGCTGGATGATATGCGTCAGGATCATGAAAGTTTTTATCATTTTGCAGAACGTATGTCGAAAAAACATTTCCACTACTATAAAAATCTACATCTGAATACTGAGCAGGAAATGTTTTATAGAAATGAGGCAAAATTATCAATTGAGAAACAACAGGCAATGGAGAAAAGTGATCAACTGAGCTTTGAAGAATACCTCTCCAATTACTTTGCACAAGAATAATTAAAAAAGAGATTTTTCAATAAAATCACGTACAAAGGGTTCTCTTTGTGCACTATGAAATCGATCTACTTCCTCTCCATCAACGAAAGCAATAACAGTTGGAAAACCTCTAACCTTATAACGCCCGGCAATACGCATATTTTCATCAGCATCAACTTTTGCCAATAAAAACTCACCGCTGTACTCTGCAGCGAGCTTTTCTAATAAAGGCATCAACACAATACAGGGGCTACACCAATCAGCACTAATATCCACTAAAACAAGTCGTTTATGAGACTCTGTAATAACAACGTGCTCAAAGTTTTGTTCCGTGGCATCAAAAACAAAGTTGCCCGAGGTTAACTGAGGCTGCTCATCCATAAAGTATTCTCTTTAAAATAAGTTAAAAAAATACTTATTATCATTATTTTTAAATGCAAAGCCAGTTATTTATACTATTTTTATTTGTTAATGACAGGAACAGGAGCAACTGGATATGGTGCATAACCATAAGAGTTATTATTATAGCGATTATTAGCATTGCTCTGATATTGGTTATTCCAGTTATTATTACCATCTGCATTACCATTGGCATATGCAGAGCCACGGGTATTTGTATTACCACGTGCACGTCCTCTGGTTTTTATGGTAAATTCTATATCACCATCCATATCTGCATCAGCAGAACCATCACCCCAGCCGTTTCCATAAGCATTTCCAGCACCATTATTTTGCATATTATTATAACCGGCTGTATCCCAATTGTTATTACTATTACCATCATCACCCCACCATGCATTGGCAGACATTGATAATAGTGTCGTGCTTAATAGAACGCTAGTTATTAATAATTTTTTCATTACAAGCTCTCCAGATACTTATTCTTTTATATTGTTTATTAGTTAATAATAATTTTTATTTAATGTAATTGTTAAGTATATTGGTGCTTATTAATATAAGCAATTAGTAATAACCCTTAATATAAGCCATTATTCCTAATATTTAATTTTTAAGCCTTATATTTAGGTATGAAAATCAAACAACAATTGAAAAATAGACTATTAATCACTATAATAGTAAGTATATGGGGATGAAATGGCTTCGACAGAGATCGGAAACCTGAAGTTCATGCCGAGCAAATTCTAGTCCGCTCGTAAAAAAGTCTGGAAACTTAAAGTAATTGCAAACGATGATAATTACGCTCTAGCTGCTTAAACCCGGCTAGCTTTTGACTACCTTTATCTGTGGGGGTTACTCAGAAGTCACTTAACACAGCTTTCGCCAGCCATTCAGTCCGAGTTTAGCTGGTTAAAACGAAACGGACTCGTGAGCTTTTGTCCTGGCTACCCGCCAACTGCTCATTAAAACTACCGGTAGTACTAAGCATGTAACAGACCGATGGCAGAAAGTTTTTGGACGCGGGTTCGACTCCCGCCATCTCCACCAATCATACTAAAAGGGCTCATTACGAGCCCTTTTTTATTGCCTAAATAAAGATAATAATCAATGTGTT